>NZ_JBTYMC010000232.1:0-10570 GCF_054880855.1 Streptomyces sp. S6
CCGGGCGTTGGGCTGGCCGTCGGAGAACACCGGGGCGGTGTGGCAGGCGATTCTGAAGCGGGTGACGTCTTACAAGGACCTGGAGCCGGAGTTGTTGGGGAGGGTGGAGGACCCCCGCCCCGGCTCCCGAGCCTCGTCCGGCTCCACGGCCCGCACCCGCGACACTCGCGCCCCAGCCGCCCCCGCACACCCGCGCGAGCACCCCGCCCAACGCCTCCGCCGCCGCCTGGACCCTGCACCCCGTTCCGTCGTCCCCCGGCAAAGCCGCACAAGCCCCTCTCGCGCCCCCGCAGGGCCCTCGCCTCATCCCGGCCTACCCGGCCGCCGAACGGGCCGTGCGGGCGCTGGCGGAGGCTGTGAAGTACGCGCAGTGGCGGCGGGAGGCGGCGGACCCCGGGCGGGTGCCCGAGTACGAGGACATCGACGAGAAGGGTGCCGCGCGGATGATCGACGGCCTCCTCGCGCGCGGGCAGGGCCTCACCCTCGGTACCGAGGAGACCTGCGAACTCCTGGGCAGTTACGGCATCGACGTCCGCCGGGCCGTCCCCGCCCCGACCCCCGAGGACGCCGTGGCGGCCGCCCGCGCCCTCGGATACCCCGTCGCCCTGAAGGCGACCGCCCCGCACCTGCGTCACCGCGCGGACCTCGGCGGCGTCCGCCTGGACCTCGCGGACGAGGAACAGCTGCGGCGCTCGTACGCCGAACTGACCGAGCTGTTCGGGACGCCTCAGGAGCTGCGGCCCGTCGTCCAGGCGATGGCCCCGCGCGGGGTCGACACCGTCGTCCGCGCGGTGATCGATCCGGCCGCCGGAGCGGTGCTGTCCTTCGGGCTCGCGGGAGCGGCCTCGCAGCTGCTCGGCGACATGGCGCACCGCCTGGTACCGGTCACCGACCGGGACGCCACCTCCCTGGTGCGCTCGATCCGCACAGCGCCCCTGCTGTTCGGCTGGCGCGGCTCCACCCCCGTCGACACCCCGGCCCTGGAGGAACTCCTCCTGCGCGTCTCCCGCCTGGTCGACGACCACCCCGAGGTCGTCGCCGTCACCCTGGAACCCGTCGTCGTCGCCCCGCACGGTGTGAGCGTCCTCGGCGCCTCCGTCCGCCTCGCCCCGCCGCCCGCCCGCGACGACCTCGGCCCGCGCACCCTGCCCGCCTACTGAACGCCTCCTCGCCGCCCCGTGCGGGGTGCCTCGCAGTCAGTGGGTCCCCGTAGGATGGAGGGCATGGCCAAGACCAGTACGACGACCCAGGGGCTCCGCGCGGCGATCGAGCGCAGCGGCTACTACCCGGCCCTCGTGGCCGAGGCGGTGGAGGCCGCCGTGGGCGGCGAGCCGATCCGGTCGTACCTGGTGCACCAGGAGACCACGTTCGACCAGAACGAGGTCCGCAGGCACGTGACCGTCCTCGTGCTCACCGGCAACCGCTTCATCGTCAGCCACACCGACGAACAGGCCGCCGACACGACGTCGCCGACGCCGTACGCGACGACCTCCACGGAGTCCGTGAAGCTCGGCCGGATCTCCTCCGTCGTCGTCAGCCGCGTCGTCGCGAACCCGGAGTCGTACGCGCCGGGCACGCTCCCGCGCGAGGTGATGCTCACGATCGGCTGGGGCGCCGTCTCCCGCATCGACCTGGAGCCCGCCGCCTGCGGCGACCCCAACTGCGACGCGGACCACGGCTACACGGGCAACTCGACGGCGGACGACCTGAGTCTGCGCGTCAGCGAGGCGGGCGACGGCCCGGAGACGGTGCGTCAGGCGCTCGCCTTCGCGCAGTCGCTCTCCGAGGCGACCGCGGCCCTCTGATGTCCCAGCTCGCCCCCTGGGACCACCCCGAACCCCTCCGCGTCGACTCCGCGCCCGTCCCGCGCTACGGCACCGGCTCCCTCGCCGACCTGCTGCCCACCGTGGCGGCCGGACTCGGCGTCCCCGGACAGACCGCCACGATCGCCTCCCTCGTCCCCGCCGACCGCGTGTGCGTCTTCCTCGTCGACGGCCTCGGACTGGAGCAGATCAAGGCCCACCCGGACGAGGCGCCGTACCTGCACAGCCTCCTCGCGGCCTCCGCGGGGCACCTCACCGCGGGCTTCCCGGCCACCACCGCGACGTCCCTGGCCTCCGTCGGCACCGGCCTCCCGCCGGGCGCTCACGGCCTGCCCGGCTACACCGTCCGCGACCCCGCGACCGGCGCGCTGATGAACCAGCTCCGCTGGCAGCCCTGGACGGCCCCCGACATCTGGCAGCCCTACCCGACGGTCTTCCAGCTCGCCGACGCCGCCGGTGTGCACACCGCCCAGGTCTCCTCGCCGGCCTTCCAGAACACCCCGCTGACCAAGATCGCGCTCAGTGGAGGAACGTTCCACGGACGGCTGACCGGCGAGGAGCGCATGGACCTCGCCGCGGCCCAACTGGCCGCCGGGGACCGGTCCCTGGTCTACACGTACTACGCCGAACTCGACGGCGCCGGGCACCGCTACGGCATCGCCTCCGACACCTGGCGCGGCCAGCTCATGTACGTCGACCGGCTCGTCCAGCGGCTCGCCGGGCAACTGCCGCCGCGCAGCGCGCTGTACGTCACCGCCGACCACGGCATGGTCGACATCCCCTTCGACGAACAGCACCGCATCGACTTCGACGAGGACTGGGAACTGCGCGCGGGGGTCGCTCTCCTCGGCGGCGAGGGGCGTGCCCGGCACGTGTACGCCGTGCCCGGTGCCGCGGGTGACGTCCTGACCTGCTGGCGCGAGGTCCTCGGCGAGCAGTTCTGGGTGGCCTCGCGCGAGGAGGCGATCGCCGCCGGGTGGTTCGGTCCGCACGTCGACGAGCGGGTGCACGACCGGCTCGGCGACGTCGTCGCCGCCGCGCGGGACGACGTGCTGATCATCGCCTCCGAGCGGGAGCCGAAGGAGTCCGCGATGGTCGGCAACCACGGGTCGATGACCCCTGCTGAGCAGTTCGTCCCGCTGCTCGAAGTACGCTCCTGATCGATTCCGACCGATTCTCCGCCCCTCTGTGGGACCCTCTCGCCGAAAGGTGCGCACCCCGTCATGCCCGAGTTGGTGTTCTTCTCCGGAACCATGGACTGCGGGAAGTCGACCCTGGCGCTCCAGATCGAGCACAACCGATCGGCCCGCGGGCTCAAAGGGATGATTTTCAGTCGTGACGACCGCGCGGGCCGAGGCAAGCTCTCCTCCCGGCTCGGCCTCGTCACCGACGCGGTGGAGATCCAGGACGGGCAGGATCTGTACGCCTACCTCGTCGACCACCTCTCCCACGGGGGCCGCGCGGACTACGTCATCGCCGACGAGGCGCAGTTCCTCGCCGAGGAGCAGATCGACCAGCTCGCGCGCGTGGTCGACGATCTCGGGCTCGACGTCTACGCGTTCGGCATCACCACAGACTTCCGCTCCAAGCTCTTCCCCGGCTCCCAGCGGCTCGTCGAACTCGCCGACCGCGTCGAGGTGCTCCAGGTCGAGGCCCTGTGCTGGTGCGGCGCCCGCGCCACCCACAACGCCCGCACGGTCGGGGGCGTCATGGTCGTCGAAGGCGCCCAGGTCGTCGTCGGCGACGTCAACCAGGCGGACACCATCGGGTACGAGGTGCTGTGCCGGCGGCATCATCGACGGAGGATGACGGCGGCGTCGGCGAGAGCGGCTGCGCTGTCGCCGGATGTGCTGCCGGTTCAGGCGGTGTAGCGGAGACCGTCCACTCGCCGACGTCGTCGGAGAAGCCGCTGTTCATGGCGAACTGGACGGTGACCACACGCGAGGCGTCCGGTACCTCGAAGGTGAGGTAGCCGAGGGCGGTGCTCCCGGGCAGGACGTTGATGATCCCAGGGAACTCGGCGCCGGCCGTGGTGTCGGAGAAGAAGGCCGTGTCGAAACGCTGGCCGTCCTGGTCGATCACATCTGCGCTGTTCGACGGCGAGCTGTTGTAGACGGCCGTGCCGGTGTTCTTCAGACGGAACTGGACGGCGACGAGGTGGTTTCCGGGGTCCGGCGCGAAGAAGGAGTCCTTCGCATGCGCGGGGTCCACTACTTTGACCACCGTCACATCGAGTTTCTCCCCGCCCGAGGTACCCGTCAGACTCAGCGTGTCCCCGACCTTCCCGTCGGACGACCCCGGTACCAGTGCCAGCGTGAAAACCGCCGGCAGACAGATCAGCAAAGGCGCGGTACGTCGTCGCATCGCTCCTCCCGGTGCGCTGGAGCGGCAGATGACACCATCGTGCGCCCGCACCGGGAGGTCGGCGAGCCGAGAGTCAGTGGGTGTGCTGGAGGACGGCGAAGCGGGCGCCCTCGGGGTCGGAGAGGGTGGCGGTGCGGCCCCGGGGGGTGTCCTCGGGGGCGGTGACGACGTGGCCGCCCAGGGACGTCACCCGGGACAGGGCCTCGTCCGTGTCGGTGACCTCGAAGTACGTCAGCCAGTGGGGGCCGCGGTCGCGGGGGAGGGCGGGGCCGAGGGCGTGGAGTGCGGCGACCGGCCGGCCGTCGAGGCGGAGGGTGACGGCGTCGTCGCCGGAGTCCGCGTCGTAGCCGAAGAGGGTCTCGTAGAACTTGGTGACGGTCTCCGTGTCGTACGTGAGGAGTTCGTTCCAGGCGGGTGTGCCGTGGACGCCCGTCAGCCCCGTGCCGAGGTGCGCGGAGGCCTGCCAGAGGCCGAAGACGGCGCCGGAGGGGTCGGAGCAGATGGCGAGGCGGCCGGTGTCGCCCGCGTCGAGGGGGCCCACCCCGACGGTCCCGCCGCACAGCCGCACCCGCTCGGCGTCCCGGTCGACGTCGTCGGAGGCGAGGTAGGGCGTCCAGGCGACCGGGAGGGGGCGGCCCGCGGGGAACTGCCCGATGCCCGCGACGTCACGCCCGTCGAGCAAGGCACGTGCGTAGGAGCCCAGTTGCCGTGGTCCGGGGGTGAACTCCCAGCCGAACAGCTCGCGGTAGAACTCCTCCGTCGTCGTCAGCCCGTGCACCATCAGGCTGACCCAGCAGGGCGTACCGGGTGCGTACCGGCCGTGCGTCTCGCCGTGCCGGTCCGAACCCCGTGCCTCGGTCATCGTCACTCTCTCCTCGGCCCCTCGCGGTGGCCGTGTCGTTCCGCCCTGGAACCCCCGTGCCGATGCTCGCACCACCCGCGCGGCCCCGCGTCCCGGAGCGCGCCGCCACGAGGGGACGTTGATGACGCACCCGTTTCGCATTGATTGCCGTCAAGTGTTGCCGTCAACTGTTGATCGGCTGTACTCGGTGTGCCCGATCCCGTACACCTGGTGATCGAGCCTGCCCGGCGGGCAGAGTAGCCGGACACGGGCGGCGGGGCCACCCCGTGCGCAAGGATGGGCGCCATGAACGCCATCATTTCCGCATCCGAGCTGGCGGCCGAACTGGCCGGAAACCACCCGCCCGTGGTCCTCGACGTCCGCTGGCAGCTCAGCGTCCCGACGGCGGGTCAGCCCCCCTTCGACGGCCACGCCGCGTACGCCACGGGACACGTCCCGGGGGCCGTCTTCGTCGACCTCGACCGTGAACTGGCGGGCGCGGCGGGCGCCTCGGGCCGCCATCCGCTGCCCGACCTCGACTCCTTCGGCGCGGCGATGCGCCGCGCGGGTGTCTCGGCGTCGGCCCCGGTGGTCGTGTACGACGGAGGACACGGCTGGGCCGCCGCGCGCGCGTGGTGGCTGCTGAGCTGGACGGGTCACCCGGACGTGCGGGTCCTCGACGGAGGGTTGCCGGCCTGGGAGGGGGAGCTCTCGGCCGACCTGCCCGCGCCCGCCGAAGGCGACTTCGCGCCCGTCCCCGGCAGGACCGGCCTCCTGGACGCGGACGGCGCCGCCGCCCTCGCCCGCTCCGGTGTCCTGCTCGACGCCCGCGCGGGGGAACGCTACCGGGGAGAGGTCGAGCCCATCGACCGCGTCGGCGGTCACATCCCGGGCGCCCTCTCCGCGCCCACGACCGAGACGGTCGGCCCCGACGGCCGTTTCCTGCCCGCCGGTGAGCTGACGGACCGCTTCCGGGCGCTGGGAGCCGCCGGCGGCGCCGAGGTCGGGGTGTACTGCGGTTCGGGCGTCTCCGGGGCGCACGAGGTACTCGCCCTCGCGGTGGCCGGCATCCCGGCGGCCCTGTACGTCGGTTCCTGGTCCGAGTGGTCCTCCGACCCGTCCCGCCCGGTCGCGGTGGGGGCGGATCCGCAGTAGGACGAGCGGGCCGGCGAGCGGTTGGGTGAGAGCGAAGGGCGGGCCGGTCCCCGTGCGCCGAAGACACCGGCGTCGGGGCCGGGTTCCCGTCGCGGGGCATCCGGACGAAGGCCTCGCCATCTGCTGGCTGGCGACGTCCCCCGCGTGGGACCCGTCCGCAACGGACCCTCAGGCGCACGGGGGCGTGGACGCGCATCACACCCAGGGCGGCATCACCGACTCTGCGGGCGGGCAGGCGTGCGCGCGCGACAGTCGCCCGGTCGGGACAGCCGTCCCCGTGGGCGCACGCGCGCCGCGGACTACTCCTGCTTCTTGCGCCTCGTCCCGAAGACGATCTCGTCCCAGCTCGGCACGGCGGCGCGGCGGCCGGGGCGGACGCCGTCGGCCTCGGCCTGGCGGTCGGTGGCGCCGATCAGGCGGTCGCGGTGGCTGCCCACGGAGCGCGGCATGAGGACGTCCGCGTAGGCGGAGCCGGCGGACGCGGCGGGCGCCGGGGGTTCCTCGACCTCGGCCTCCTGCTCGGTCTCCTCGGCGTCCTCCGCCGGGCGCTCGGGCACGACCATGTCGCCCCGGAAGCTCGGCACGGCCTCCAGCAGGCTGGTCAGCGAGTCCCGTTCGGCCACCGCCTCCTCGGCGGGCTCGGCGGACGGGGCCGGCAGCGCGGGGCGCTCACGGTCCAGGGAGCGGTCCAGCGGACGGTCCCGGGGCAGCCGCGCGATCCGCGGGACGAACGGAAAGCTGGGCTCCGGCGCGGCGAGGTCGTCGGACTCGCCGATCAGGGACCGCGCCTCGCCGTCCACGGCCTGGACGAGCCTGCGGGGCGGGTCGTACGTCCAGCTCGCGGAGTGGTGCTCGCCGGCCACCCGGTAGACCAGCATGACCTCCCAGGTGCCGTCGTCGCGGCGCCAGGAGTCCCACTGGACGGTGTCCTTCTCGGCGCCGCGCAGCAGCAGCCGTTCCTGGACGGCCTCGCCGAGCTGGGGGCCGGCGTTCTCACCGGGGCGGCGTACGGGGGTCTTGCGGGCGCGCTCGGCCATGAAGGCGCGCTCGGCCAGGACGGGGCCCTCGAAGCGGCGGACGCGGTCGACGGGGATACCGGCGAGCTGCGCGACCTCTTCCGCGGTGGCGCCCGCGCGTATGCGTGCCTGGATGTCGCGGGGGCGGAGGTGGCTCTCCACCTCGATCTCGATCTGGCCCAGCCGGGGGCGGTCGCCGCGCACGGCCGCGCGCAGGCGCTCGTCGATGGGGAGTGTGTACTCCGTTGAGTCGGCAGCTTTGAGCACCAGCCGTGTTCCGTCATTCGAGACGGCCACGACCCGCAGTTCGGGCATGGGGACCTCCCGGGTGGTGCCTGCCGACGTCACGTGCGTCGCTGCTTCCGCTAGTCGAGTGTGGCCTGCCCGGGTGCAGCCTGCCACAACCTTGCCGAGTTGCCCGGCGTGTCGGGCACGGGCCCTGGATCGCCGTTATGGCACGGTTACCTATTCGCCACGCTAAGTGACTGATCCCGTCACCCTGTGCAACTGGTTCCCCTCCTGGCGGTCCAGCAAGGCCCCGGACACCCTGTAGGGAGGCCGGGCCCAGGGCTCGCAACAGTACTCCATTTGGGCCACGTGCGTGGATTGCCGCGCCCCTCAACTTCTCGCAAGAGGTGCGACTTGGCCGTGCTTCCCCCCGTTTTCGGGATCTTGAACGTGGCGTACTTCACGGATCATCCGGAATCGGAACTATCGCTTTCGTCCTGACGTCCCCTTCTTGAGTGGATAGGTGATCAATCATTAATCGAGCAGGGGAAAGGCAGGCTAGGTACCGGCATGCGTGAAAGGCCCGATCTCAACGTTCCACAGGTCGCGGGAAGCGCGTTGGCCGCGGTGCTCGCCGCCAAACTCGCCTCGTCCTTCGGCGTGTACGGCACGATCCTCGGGGCCGGCGTCGTCAGCGTGATCGCGACCTGTGGCGGCTCGCTCTTCCAGCACTTCTTCAAGCGCACCGGCGAGCAACTGCGCGAGGCGACCGCGCCAGCCGTCGCGGAGCGGACCCCGGCGCCGGGCGAGTACTCGGCGGGAACGGTGCACCGCGCGCGGGGGAGAGGGCTGCGGCGGCCCGTCGTCGCGGCCGTTCTCGTCTTCGGCGTCACGATGACCGGCATCACCGCCTACGAACTGGCGTCCGGCAGCAGCTTCAGCGGCGGCGGGGGAACGACCGTCAGCGACGCGGTCTCCGGCCGGAGCCGGCCGTCCGGGAACTCTTCCACGACCCCGAAGGACGCCCCGAAGAGCACGCCCTCCCGTGACTCCACCGCGCCCTCGGCCTCTCCCGGCCACGAGACGGCGCCCACCCCGTCGGCGCCGGAGGCGACTCCGAGCGCGACCCCCTCGCCGACGGCGGGCGCCGGTGAGGCGACGCCCGCGCCGAGCCCGTCCGCTACTGCCCCAGCACCCGCCGCAGATAGTCGTTCTGGAACAGCCGATCCGGATCCAGCCGGTCCCGCAGCGCGGTGAACTCCCCGAAACGCGGGTACACGCGCGCGAAGTACTCCACGTCCCTGGTGTGCACCTTGCCCCAGTGCGGGCGCCCCTCGTGCGCCGTGAAGATGCGTTCGGCGGCCGTGAAGTACGCCTGGTAGGCCGTGCCCCGGACCATGTGGACGGCGACGTACGCGCTGTCGCGGCCGGACGCCGTGGACAGCGTGATGTCGTCGGCCGGAGCGGTCCGCACCTCCACGGGGAAGCTGACCCGCAGCCCCGAACGGTCCACGACCGCCTTCAGTTCGCGCAGCACCTCGGTCACTGCCTCGCGCGGGACGGCGTACTCCATCTCCACGAACCGCACCCGGCGCGGCGAGGTGAACACCTTGAACGGGATGTCGGTGTACGTCCGCGCGGAGAGCGCCTTGCTGGAGACCCGGGCGATCGCGGGGACCGTTCCCGGCACCGCCCGGCCGACCCATTGGGCCACCTGGAAGACGCCGTTGGACAGCAGCTCGTCCTCCACCCAGCCCTTCACCCGGCCCACCGGCCGGCGCGGACCCGCGCTGCGGTTGTTGCGCTTGGTGTTCGTGGAGCCGGTGTGCGGGAACCAGTAGAACTCGAAGTGCTCGTTCTCGGCCCACAGTTCGTCGAACTCGGCGAGCACCCTCTCGAACGGCATCGGCTCCTCCCGCGCGGTCAGCAGGAAGATCGGCTCCACGGCGAACGTGATCGCCGTGACGACGCCGAGGGCGCCCAGGCCTATTCGCGCGGCGGCGAAGACCTCGGGGTTCTCCTTCTCGGAGCAGGTGAGGACCGAACCGTCCGCCGTCACCAGTTCGAGTCCCGTGATCTGCGCGGCGATCGAGGCGGACTCCCGGCCCGTGCCGTGCGTGCCGGTCGACGTGGCGCCGGAGACGGTCTGCTCCATGATGTCGCCCATGTTGGCGAGCGACAGACCCTCGCGCGCGAGGGCCATGTTGAGTCTCTTGAGCGGTGTCCCCGCCTCGACCGTGACCGTCATGGCATCGCGGTCAATGTTGCGGATACCGGTCAACAGTTGAGGGCGGATCAACACACCGTCGGTCGCCGCGATCGACGTGAAGGAGTGCCCCGTACCGACGGCCTTCACCTTCAGCCCGTCCTCGGCGGCCTGCCGTACGGCGGCGGCCAGTTCCTCCACCGAGGCGGGCTCGACCTCCCGCGCGGGCCGGGCGACGACGTTCCCTCCCCAGTTACGCCACGTGCCGCTCTTCCCGCTCGCTGTGCTGCTCAACGGTGCCTCCCCGACCCGTAGCCGGCTTGCTGAGCCGGCGGTACCCCAGGAAACCGACCACGACCGCGACGGCCCCGGACACCGCCGGAACCCCGTACCCCGCCCGCGCCCCGGCGGCGTCGATCACCCAGCCGGCCACCGAGGAACCCAGCGCGACGCCCACCGCGAGCCCGGTGCTGATCCAGGTCATGCCCTCGGTGAGCTGCGTGCGTGGTACGTGCTCTTCGATGAGGGACATCGTCGTGATCATCGTGGGAGCGATGGACAGACCCGCGACGAAGAGCGCCACGGCCAGGAACGGCAAGTTTCCGACCAGTAGGAGGGGGATCATACTCACGGCCATCGCCAGCACGCCCAGCAGCCAACGCCGCCCCGGCGGCCCGGAGAAGCGCATCAGGCCGAACACCAGCCCCGCCACGCACGAACCGGCCGCGTACACCGCGAGGACCAGGCTCGCCGCGGCCTTGTGGCCCCGCTCGTCCGCGAACGCGACGGTCACCACGTCCACCGCCCCGAAGATCGCCCCCGTCGCCACGAACGAGCGTCGTCGGAGCGGACGCACCAGACGCGGTGCGTTTCCGCTTCCGCGGAGGCTCGGGTGTTGGTGTCGTCGTCGTCCGTGGCGATCAGGGCGTACCAGGCG
>NZ_JBTYMC010000233.1:0-10524 GCF_054880855.1 Streptomyces sp. S6
GCGGACGTCGGTGGCGGGGGGCGTCCGTGAGGTCCGCGCCGCGGCGACGGCCGTCCTCGTCCTCGGCGCCCTCGCCCTCCTGCTGCCCGCCCCGAACGTCCCCCACGCCCTGATCGCCCTCTGGTTCGCCCTGCCCCTGGCCCTCACCCTGAGCTGCCTGGCGATGGCCCGCGTGGAGATCCCCCCGTACACCCGCTGGGCCTCCCCGGCGGGCCTGCGTCTCCTGGAATCCCTGGCCCAGGACCGCGCCTACCTCACCTCCGTCGCCGTCCACGGCATCCGTGTCCTGGACGAACCGAACCTGAGAGCGGCGTTCGCCCGGACGCCGTACCCGCGGCCGGAGTGACCCCGGCGGGGGGCGCATCGGAGCATTGGCCCCGACACCCGCCGACGGTGCTTGCCTCGCCCTCGCCCGAACTCAAACATCCCTTGTGTCCAGGCCTCGCACCGAGCCGCCGTGCACCGAAGGGACCCCGATGAGAGCCGCCGCCCTCCACTCGGCCGCAGGAGCCCTGCTCCTGACCGCCCTCGTCACCACCCCGGCGCGGAGCGCACAGGGCGTACCGGGAGCCGTGAGCACCCCGGAGACGCGCGGTACGGCTGTCGCCGCCGCCCGTGCCGCCGCGAAGGGCCTCGCCTTCGGTGCCTGCCCGGACGCCGAGGACCTCCCCGGCGCGATGAAGTGCGCGACCGTCGAGGTACCGCTCGACTACGCCCGCCCCGACGGCACCCGGATCCGGTTGACGGTCAGCCGCGTCGAGGCCACGCACCGCGACCCCGGCAACAGCAAGCGGCGGGTCCCGAGGCAGGGCGCCCTGCTCTACAACCCGGGCGGACCCGGTGGCTCGGGCCTGTACTTCCCGCTGATCGGCCTGGTCCCGGAGTGGAAGCGGATCGGCGCCGCCTACGACCTCGTCGGCTACGACCCGCGCGGGGTGGGCCGTTCGGCGCCGCTGTCCTGCCAGGACCCGGCGCACCACATCAAGGCCCCGTCGATCTCCCCGACGCACCCCTCTCCGTCGTACAAGCGCGAACGGATCGCCCAGGCACGCGCGTACGCGCGCGGGTGCGCCGACCGCTCCGGGGACGCCCTGCGCCACTACCACTCGCTGAACAACGCCCGCGACCTGGACGTGATCCGCGCGGCCCTCGACGAGAAGAGACTGACGTTCATGGGCGCCTCGTACGGCACCTACTTCGGCGCCCTGTACGCGGCGATGTTCCCCGGGCACGTGCGCCGCATGGTCTTCGACTCGGTCGTGAACCCCGACCCCGCCCAGATCTGGTACCGCAGCAACCTCACCCAGTCCCTGGCGTTCGAGAGCCGCTGGACGGACGTCCGCGAGTGGATCGCGAAGCACGACGACGCGTACGGCCTCGGCGACACCGCGGAGGACGTCCTGCGCAGCTACGAGCGGGCACGCGCGCGGCTCGCGGCGCAGCCGGCGGGCGGGATCGTCGGCCCGGCCCAGTTGCAGCGGACGTTCCTCCAGGCCGCCTACTACGACGACTACTGGCCGCACCGCGCGCGGGCGCTGTCGGAGTACCTGAAGGGCAGGCCCGAGCAGCTCATCGCGCAGGCGGGGCCGTTGAAGGAGTTCGCGGCGCAGGCGGAGAACGCGCACGCCGTGTACACGGCCGTGGAGTGCAACGACGCGCCCTGGCCGACGCGTTGGCGGACGTGGGACCGGGACAACACGCGGATCGCGCGGGTCGCGCCGTTCGAGACGTGGGACAACGCCTGGTCGAACCTGCCGTGCGCGTTCTGGACGGCGCCCCGGCAGCGCCCGCTGGACGTGCGGACCGCGCCGGGTGAGCTGCCGCCGACGCTGATCCTGGCGGCCGAGCGGGACGCGGCGACGCCGTACGAGGGCGCGCTGGAGCTGCGGCGCAGGCTCGCCGGGTCGGTGCTGGTGACCGAGCGGGACGCGGGCAGCCACGGCATCGGCGGGGCGTCGAACGCCTGCGTCAACCGGTACCTGGAGGCGTACCTCCTTCAGGGCCGGCTCCCCGGACGGCACGCGTCCTGCGCCCCGCACGCGGAGCCGAAGCCGACGGACCGCATGCGGGAGGCGGCCCGCCGGCTGCGCTGAACGCTAGGCCAGTCCGGCGACGAGTTCGCTGAGGTCCTTGCGGCGGCCCGTGTAGAACGGGACCTCCTCGCGCACGTGCATCCGCGCCTCGGACGCGCGCAGGTGACGCATGAGGTCGACGATGCGGTACAGCTCGTCGGCCTCGAAGGCGAGGATCCACTCGTAGTCGCCCAGCGAGAACGAGGCGACGGTGTTGGCGCGGACGTCGGGGTAGCCGCGGGCCATCTTGCCGTGGTCGGCGAGCATACGGCGGCGGTCCTCGTCGGGCAGGAGGTACCAGTCGTAGGAGCGCACGAAGGGGTACACGCTGACGTAGTCGCGGGGCGTCTCGTCGGCGAGGAACGCGGGGATGTGCGAGCGGTTGAACTCGGCGGGGCGGTGCAGCGCCATGTTCGACCAGACCGGGGTGAGCGCGCGGCCGAGCTTCGTGCGCCGGAAGAGGTTGTACGCCTCCTGGAGCTGGTCGCTGGTCTCCGCGTGCCACCAGATCATGACGTCGGCGTCGGCACGGAGCCCGGAGACGTCGTAGGTACCGCGGATCGTGACGTCCTTGGCGGCGAGCTGGTCGAACAGCTCCTGGACCTCGTCGGCGTAGCCCGTGCGGTCCTCGGGGAGGACGTCCTTCAGCTTGAAGACGGACCAGAGGGTGTAACGGATGACGTCGTTGAGGTCCTTGGCCAGCTTGCCCTTGTTGGGGATCCTGCCGGGTTCGGTGGTGGGGGCGTTCTCGCTCATGCCTGTCATTCTCCCGCCCCGCCGTGCAGGCTCTGCACCGGGTTCGCCGCCAGCTCACGCACGGCGTCGAGGTCGCCGCCGAGCTGGTCCACCGCCGCGTTCGCGCTCGCGATGCACGCCGGGATGCCGACGCCGTCGTACTGCGCGCCGCAGACCGCGAGGCCGGGCAGCTTGGCGACGTGGTCGCGGATGCGGGCCACGCGCGCGTGGTGGCCGACGGGGTACTGGGGCAGGCCGTCGGTCCAGCGGACGACGCGGGTCTCCAGGGGGGTGGCGTCGAGGCCGGTGGCCTCGCGGAGGTCGCGGCGGGAGAGGTCGGTGAGGGCGGCGTCGTCGCGCTGGAGGATCTCCGACTCGCCGTAGCGGCCGAGGGAGGTGCGCAGGACCAGGACGTCCGGGTCCTGGTCGGCGACCCAGGACCATTTCCGCGAGGAGAACGTGGACGCCTTGATGGAGTGCCCGTCGACCGGGGGGACGAGGAAGCCGCTGCCGGCGGGCAGTGCGGCGTCCGCGCTGCGGTAGGCGAGGGTGACGAGGGCCATCGACGCGTACTCGATCGCCCGCAGTTCGGCGGCGGCGCCCGGCGACTCGTCGGCGAGCAGCGCGGCGGCCACGGGGGCGGGGACGGCGACGACGACGGCGTCCGCGTGAAACTCCCGTTCTCCGGCTACCACGCGCCACCCTTCGGCGTCCCGGCGCAGCTCGCGCGCGGGCGTGCCGGTGAGGATCTCGCCGCCCCGCGCGCGGACGGCGTCGGCGACGGCGAGCGGGAGGGTCCCGATGCCGCCCTCGACGCCCGTGAACACCGGCCCGGTCTGCTGGCCTGCGGCCATCCTGGCCTGGAGTTCGCGCACGCCCTCGGTGAGCGAGGTGTGGGACTTGGCGATCTGGAAGAGCTGCGGGACGGCCGACCGCATCGAGATCTGGTAGGCGTCGCCCGCGTAGACGCCGCCCAGCATGGGTTCGATCAGCCGGTCGACGACCTCGCGGCCGAGCCTCTCGGCGACGTACGCGCCGACCGCGACGTCGTCCCCGACCTCCGTGCGCGGCAGGTCGGCGTCCCGCTCGATGCGGGCGAGGCCCTCCTCGGAGAGGACGCCGGCGAGGGACTCGGCGGTGCCGGGGACGCCCATCACGTGCCCCTTGGGCATGGGGCGCAGGGCTCCTCGGGTCCAGATCGAGGCGGTGGCCGTGGCGGGCGGCTGGAGGCGGTCCCCGAGGCCGACCTCGCGGGCGAGGGCGATGCCCTCGGGGCGGCGGGCGAGCATGGACTCGGCGCCGAGGTCGGTGCGGACGCCCGCGATCTCACCGGGCAGCAGCTTGCCGCCGACTCTGTCCGCCGCGTCGAGCACGGTCACCCGCGCCCCCCGCTCCAGCAGCCGGTGCGCGGCGGCGAGCCCCGCGATCCCGGCCCCGATGACGACGACCTGCCCTGTGACTGCGCTCATGCCCCCAGCTTGGCAGACGCCACTGACAACGCCCCGAGCGCGGTGTGGCCGGGGTGCGTCCCGAACGTGACCTCTTCGGGACCCGCGCCCGCCAACGTCGAAGGGGGTCCGCGCGTCGAAGGAACGTCCGTCGGCGCGACGCGTCTTCACACCTCCCGGGGGGATATCTCCACATGGCTGTCCGCAGATCCGCACACATCAGGTCCGCCCACGCCCTGGCCGCGCTCCTCGCCGCCGCCGCTCTCACGCTCGCCGGGTGCAGCGCCGGGGGCGACGCGGGCTCGCCCGAGCAGGACAAGGCCGCCGCCGGGAGCAAGGCCGCCCCGGACAAGGCCGGCGACGAGTCCGCGCGCGGGGGCACCGGTTCGGGCCCGTCCGGCGCCAAGGCGTCCACGTCGCCCAAGGTCGTCGGCAGCGACATCATCCGCACCGCCACCCTCGGCGTCCAGGTCAAGGATGTCGCCAAGGCCCTGGCCGCCGCCCGCACGGCCGCCGAGAACGCGGGCGGTTACGTCGGCGACGAGACCACCAGCCGTGACGCGGACGACGCCGAGCACACGGAGGTCGTGCTGCGCGTCCCGGTCGCCCGTTACGACGACGTCCTGACGGCCCTCCAGGGCTCCGGCAAGCTCCTGAACCGCTCCTCGAAGGCGGAGGACGTCACGGACCAGGTCGTGGACGTCACGAGCCGCGTCCAGTCGCAGCGGGCCTCTGTCGCGCGCGTGCGGGAGCTGATGGACCGGGCGACCTCGCTGAGCGACGTCGTCAGCCTGGAGGGCGAGCTGAGCCGCCGTCAGGCCGATCTGGAGGCGCTGCTGTCGCAGCAGGCGTCCCTGAAGGACCGCACGAGCCTCGCGACGATCACGCTGTCCCTGACGCGGACGCCCCCGAAGGAGGACGCCGGGAAGGACGACGACCCGGGTGTCCTGGACGCGCTCGCCGGGGGCTGGGACGCGTTCGTGACGGTGCTGCGGTGGGTCGTGGTGGTGCTGTCGGCGGTCCTGCCGTTCCTGCTGGCGGGGGCCGTCCTGGCGCTCGTGTGGTGGCGTGTGGTCCGGCCCCGGCGCGCTCACCGTCCGACGCTCCTGCGCTCGGCGGGCGTCCCCGGCGCCGCTCCCGAGCGGCCTGAGGAGAACTCCGGGGCGGACGAGCGGCCCTGAGCGGCCGTCTCTCGTGACCCCGGACGTCCCCCGTAGCGTGGGCGTATGAGCAACAGCGCGCGGGAACGACTGGTCGTCATCGGCGGGGATGCGGCGGGGATGTCCGCCGCGTCCCAGGCCCGCCGGGCGAAGGACCCCGGCGAGCTGGAGATCGTCGCCTTCGAGCGCGGGCACTTCACGTCGTACTCGGCGTGCGGCATCCCGTACTGGGTCGGCGGCGACGTCCCGGACCGCGACTCCCTGATCGCCCGCACTCCGGAGGAGCACCGCGCGCGGGACATCGATCTGCGGCTGCGCACGGAGGTCACCGAGATCGACGTCCCCGGCGGGCGCGTGCGCGCGCGGGACGTCGATTCGGGGGCCGAGTCCTGGACGCCGTACGACAGGCTGGTGATCGCGACGGGGGCCCGCCCGGTGCGGCCGGACATCCCGGGGATCGGCGCGCGCGGGGTGCACGGCGTGCAGACCCTGGACGACGGTCAGGCCCTCATCGACACGCTGGCCCGTGCGCGGGGGCGCCGGGCGGTGGTCGTCGGCGCCGGGTACATCGGCGTCGAGATGGCGGAGGCCCTCGTCAACCGGGGTTTCGAGGTGACGGTCGTGAACCGGGGCCGCGAGCCGATGTCGACGCTCGACCCGGACATGGGCCGCCTGGTGCACAAGGCGATGGAGGGCCTGGGGATCGCCATGGTGGACGACGCCGAGGTGACCGCCCTGCGCGCGGACGCCGAGGGCCGGGTGAGCGCGGTCGTCGCGGGCGGGCGGGAGTTCCCGGCGGACGTGGTCGTGCTGGGGATCGGGGTGCGGCCGCAGACGTCTCTCGCGCGGGCGGCGGGGCTGCCGCTGGGCGAACACGGCGGGCTGCTCACGGACGACCGCATGCGGGTGCGGGGCCACGAGGGCATCTGGGCGGGCGGTGACTGCGTGGAGGTGCTGGACCTGGTCTCCGGGCGGGAGCGGTACGTGCCGCTGGGCACGCACGCCAACAAGCACGGGCAGATCATCGGGACGAACGCGACCGGTGGGGACGCGGTGTTCCCGGGGGTCGTCGGGACGGCCGTCAGCAAGGTGTGCGGTCTGGAGATCGCCCGGACCGGGCTGCGGGAGAAGGACGCCACGCGCGCGGGGCTGTCGTTCGAGGCCGTGACGGTGGAGTCGACGTCACGGGCGGGCTACTACCCGGGTGCCGCCCCCATGACGGTGAAGATGCTCGCGGAGCGGCTGAGCGGCCGTCTGCTGGGCGTTCAGATCGTCGGTGGGGAGGGAGCCGCGAAGCGGGTCGACATCGCCGCTGTGGCGCTCACAGCGGCCATGACGGTGCATCGGATGACGACCCTGGACCTGGGCTACGCGCCGCCGTTCAGCCCGGTGTGGGATCCGGTCCTGGTGGCGGCGCGCAAAGCGGCCCGGAAGGTCGGGGGTTAGGCCGTGCCGGTGAGCCTCGGGAGGGCGGAGACCGCCGCCGCCTGCTCGACGGGCTTGGCGTGGGTGGGGACCGCCTGACGGGTGCGCAGCCGGTGGCCCACCGCCTCGTCGAGGGTCACCGGGCGGCCCGTCTGGGCGGCCAGCCGGCCCGCCTCCTGGCCGAGCCTGGCCACGTCCTCCCAGGGGAGCCGGATCACGAGAGAGAGTTCGGCCTCGCCGTCGGGCAGGGCGTGCATGGGAGTGACTCGGTCGTTCATGTCTCTGTTCCTCACGTCGTCTCCGCGAGCGCCTTCCCCACGCCGCGGGTGGTTGCCGGTTCATACGCACGCGCGCGGGGTGGTGTTCACCGGTTCGCCGGGCTCATCGCGGGAAGTAGTTCCTCGTGGTCATCCCCGTCCATGACGTGAACCCCGTGCGCCGCACCCCCGTGGTGACGTATGCGCTGATCGCCGCGAACGTGCTGGTCTTCCTGTGGATGCCGGGTCTCGCCGGCACGGTGAAGGGCGACAGCACGCTGGTGCAGACGTGCCATCTGCACGCCTTCCTGGAGCAGTGGGCGGCCGTCCCGCGCGAGATGATCCACCAGCACTTTCCGGCGCTGGTGGCGACCGGGGAGGTGCGCGGCGGCGGCTGTCTGATCGGTCCGCGGGACTACGGCAAGTCGCCGGTGCTGAGCGTGTTCACGGCGATGTTCCTGCACGGCGGCTGGCTGCACCTGCTGGGCAACATGCTGTTCCTGCTGATCTTCGGGAACAACATCGAGGACCGAATGGGGCACGTGAGGTTCGCGCTGTTCTACGTGGTCTGCGGGTACGCGGCGTTCTACGGTTTCGCCGTCCTGAACGCGGACTCCGCGGACCCCCTGATCGGTGCCTCCGGGGCGATCGCGGGTGTCCTGGGCGCGTATCTGGTGCTGTACCCGAGGGTCCGGGTGTGGGTGCTGGTGCCGTTCCTGGTGTTTCTGCCGCTGCGGCTGCCCGCCTGGCTGGTGCTGGGGTTCTGGTTCGGGCTCCAGGCGTTCTACTCGGCCGGCGAGGGCGTGTCGTCGGCGGGGACGGTCGCCTACGAGGCGCACGTCGTCGGGTTCATGGCCGGTCTGCTGCTGGCCTGGCCGCTCAAGCGGAACACGGTCCCGCCCCCGGAGCCGCGCGGCCTGCTGTTCGGCAGGCGCGCGCGGACCCGGCACTCCT
Source organism: Streptomyces sp. S6 (assembly GCF_054880855.1). Taxonomy (NCBI): domain Bacteria; kingdom Bacillati; phylum Actinomycetota; class Actinomycetes; order Kitasatosporales; family Streptomycetaceae; genus Streptomyces; species Streptomyces sp. S6. The sequence continues at coordinate 8,052 of NZ_JBTYMC010000233.1, forward strand.
GGTGACGGTCCTTCAGCGGGCCGTCTGCGTGTGGACGTACTCCGCGAGCCGGGTGAGCGCGTCCGGGTCGGTCTTCGGCATCACGCCGTGCCCGAGGTTGAAGACGTGCCCCTCCAGGCCCGCGGCGGCGTCGAGGACCTCGCGCGCCTTGGCCTCGACCACCTCGGGTCCCGCGAACAGGACCGTCGGGTCGAAGTTGCCCTGGAGGGCCTTGCCGGGGCCGACGCGGCGGGCGGCCTCGTCGAGCGGGACGCGCCAGTCGACGCCCATCACGTCCGCCCCGGCCTCGCCCATGAGGCCGAGGAGTTCGCCGGTGCCGACGCCGAAGTGGATGCGCGGGACGCCGTACCCGGCGACCGCGTCGAAGACCTTCGCCGAGGCCGGCATGACCGAGCGCCGGTAGTCGGCCGGGGAGAGGGCGCCGGCCCACGAGTCGAAGAGCTGCACGGCGGAGGCGCCCGCCTCGATCTGCACCTTCAGGAACGCGGCCGTGATCTCCGCGAGCCGGTCCAGCAGGTCGGCCCACAGCTCGGGGTCGCCGTACATCATCGCCTTGGCGTTCTCGTACGTGCGCGAGGGGCCGCCCTCGACGAGGTAGCTGGCGAGCGTGAAGGGGGCGCCGGCGAAGCCGATCAGGGGCGTCGCGCCGAGTTCGGCGGTGAGCAGGCCGACGGCCTCGGTGACGTAACCGACGTCCTCGGGGGTGAGGTCGCGCAGCTGCGCGAGGTCCGCGCGGGTGCGGATCGGCTTCTCGACGACGGGGCCGACGCCCGGCTTGATGTCGAGGTCGACGCCGATGGCCTTGAGGGGGACGACGATGTCGCTGTAGTAGATCGCCGCGTCCACGTTGTGCCGGCGGACCGGCTGGAGGGTGATCTCCGTGACCAGCTCGGGGCGGGTGCAGGACTCCAGCATCGGAATGCCCTCGCGCACCTTGAGGTACTCGGGGAGCGAACGGCCGGCCTGCCGCATGAACCACACCGGGGTGTGCGGCACGGGTTCGCGCCTGCACGCCTTCAGGAAGGGGCTGTCGTACGTCGCTGTCGGCCGGTGGCCCGCGGGGCTCTCGTTCGCACTCACGACGGCAAGTCTCGCACGCTCCTGTGACAGTCCCGTCGCCGCCTGTTCGCCGAGCGCGCACGCGCGCGTGCAGGGGTGCTCGGGTGTCTTGCCCTGCGCGAAGGGCCGCTTCCCCTTACTCTTCCCCGCATGGCTGCGGCTCAGGGACGACTGGCGGACGGCGCGGGGATGGACGACGCGAACGAGGGGGAGCGGGAGGCTCCGGCGGCTTTCCGGGCTGCCGTGGAGGCACTGCGGGCGGCGCGGGTGCGCCCGCAGATCGAGATGGAGCCGGCACCGGCGCCGCGGCGGCTCGCGCCGTACGCGTACGCGCTGGAGGCGACCGTCGTGGACGGTGACCAGGATCTCGCGGACGGGCGGCTGGTCCTGCTGCACGACCCCGACGGCCACGACGCGTGGCGCGGGGCGTTCCGGCTGGTGACGCTGGTGCGGGCGGAGCTGGAGCCGGAGATGGCGGTGGATCCGCTGCTGCCGGACGTGTGCTGGTCGTGGCTGACGGGGGCGCTTCAGGGGCGCGGTCTGACGTACGGCGAGCCGAGCGGGACCGTCACGCGCGCGGGGTCGCATTATTTCGGCGGTCTCTCGGAGCGGCCGGCGACGTCGCAGATCGAGATCCGGGCCTCCTGGACGCCGCGCACGGGCCTCGGCGGAGTGCCGGACGCGGCGGCGCATCTGGCGTCCTGGTGCGATCTCCTGGCGCAGGTCGCGGGGCTTCCGCCGGCCGGTCCCGGGGACGCCTCCGTCGTCACGCTGCCCCAGCGTCGCGGACCGGAGTCACGCTGAGCCAGCCGCGCCTCCCCCGAACGGGCGCATCTTGGTCAGCCTTTTGTCGATACGGCCACTTTCCATCACCCAAGCGCACGCGAGTGAACCGACTCGATCTTCGGATGATCGATCGCGTGTCCGAATTGCACGGATTCTTGCTCACTAGATCGTGATCATTTTCTAAAGGACCCCGGGTTCGCTGCCGAAGACGACTGTGACCTTGAAGCTCCGCCCCACTTTCAGGAGGCCCGGTGTCCGTTCTCCTTGAGCAACCCGCAAGCCTGGTCGCCTACCGCCCGAACAAGCCCACCGCGATGGTGGTCGTGGCCGACCCGCGCGTACGCTCCACCGTCACCCGTCACCTCTGGGCCCTCGGTGTCCGCGACGTGATCGAAGCCTCGTCCATCGCGGAGGCTCGTCCCCGCATCGGCAACCCCCGCGACATCTGCGTCGCCGACGTCCACCTCCCCGACGGTTCCGGTCTCACCCTGCTCTCCGAGACCCGCGCCGCGGGCTGGCCCAGCGGGCTCGCCCTGTCCGCCGCCGACGACATCGGCGCCGTCCGCAACGCTCTCGCCGGCGGCGTCAAGGGGTACGGCGTCACCGGCACCCGGGCCGGCGTCGGCCT
>NZ_JBTYMC010000234.1:0-10503 GCF_054880855.1 Streptomyces sp. S6
CAGGGCGCGCATCTCCAGCGTCGGGCTGAAGGTGTGGCCGTAGTCGACGACCCGTTCGAGCCGGTGCTCCCACAGGTTGTCGTGGAGTTCTTCGAGCATCCCGTGGACCGCCGCCGCCGCCCTCGCCACCAACGAACTCCGCGTCGCCTATGCCCTGCACCCCGTCCGCCTCCTGACCGCCCTCCACGCCCCCGAGTCCGCCCCGGCCCTGATCACCACCCTCCAGCGCCGCCTCACCCCCCACGACCCGTACCGAAGGGTCGCCCTCGCCTGCGTCGACGGCCTCGGCACCCTCGGCGATCCCCGCGCGCGACCGGTGCTGCGGGAGGCGCTGGCCCACCCGGCACTGGCGGAGGCGGCGGTGCGGGCGCTGGGGAGGATCCTGGGGGAGGGGTGAGGGATTCTGCCGATCAGCCCTCCGCTGTTCCCACGTACCGCACCTCAGGCACCAGCACCCCGCCCACCTCGAACGGCTCCTCCACGCCGTCCGGCCGCAGGCCCGCGCGCTCGTAGAACCGGCGCGCGCGGGTGTTGCCCTTGAGCACCCACAGGTACAGCCGGGTGCACCCCCGGGCGGCGAGCTGTCGTACGGACTCCTGGAGCAGCGCGTGCCCCACACCCGAGCCGAGGTGGGCGGCGTCGACGTACAGGGCGTACAACTCGGCGTCGTCCGTGTGGCGTTCGCCCTCGCGGTAGGGGCCGTGGCAGGCCCAGCCGACGACCGTCCCGGCCTGCTCGGCGACGAGGTTCACCACGTCCTCGCCCGCGTTCTCGACGTGGGCCCGGCGGCGCAGGGCGTCCTCGGGCACGGAGAGGGAGTCCAGGTGGGGCTGGGGAATCAGGCCCCGGTAGGCGGTCTGCCAGCCGCGCACCCGGATCTCGGCGACGCGCTCGCAGTCGGCCAGGGTCATCGGACGGACCAGGGGAGGCGTCATGGCGCGACCACCGCCAACGCCTCGATCTCCATGAGGAATTCGGGCCGGACCAGACCGGCGACCTGGACGGCGGAGGCGGCGGGGAGGCGGTCGTCGGGTATGTGAGCCGCACGGGCCTCGCGGACGGCCTGCATGTACGCCATGTCCGTGACGAAACAGGTGAGTTTGACGACGTCCTCGAAGCCGGCGCCCGCCGAGGCCAGGCAGCGGCGGAGGTTCTCGAAGACCTGCCGGGCCTGCGCGGCGGGGTCGCCCGCGCCGACCAGCTCGCCCTTCTCGTCGAGGGCGAGCTGACCGGAGACGGCGACCAGGCGGCCGGTGCCGGTCACCACGTGCGTGTACTGCGCGGCGGGTGCGACGCCGGCGGGGCCGGGAATACGGGTCAGATCGCTCATGACCCCATCATGGATCACCGGTCTGACAACGCCCCCGGCATTTACCGGGGGCGCCCCGCCTCAGCCCCTGAAGCCCAGCAGCCCGTGCAGCGTCGCCCCGTGCGCCGACGGTGCCGCCACCTTGCTGGTCAGCGGCTTCGGGTCGGGCAGAGCCGCGCACACCGCGTCGACAGGGCCGTCGGAACGCGGGACCGTGCCGTCCTTGAGGTATGCGGCGAGGTGCTTGTCGAGGCACGCGTTGCCGCTCAGCGTGATCCCGTGGTTCCCGCCGCCCTCCTCGACGACGAGGCTGGAGCCGCGCAGCAGCGCGTGCGTGAGGGCGCCGCCCTCGTACGGGGTCGCCGCGTCGTTCGTCGCCTGGAACAGCAGCACCGGCGGGAGCTTGTGGTTGGCCACGTTCACCGGGCGCAGCGGCTTCTGCGGCCAGAACGCGCACGCCGCATTGTACCAGGCGTTGTTCCAGGTCATGAAGGGTGCCTTCTCGTACGCCGCCCAGGTGTCGGCCCGCCACTGCTCCCAGTCGCGCGGCCAGGCGGCGTCACGGCACTGCACCGCGCTGTAGACGCTGAACCCGTTGTCCCCGGACGCGTCGACCGCGCCGAGGTTCTCGTACACCTCGACCAGCGGAGCGGCGTTCTTGCTGTTGACGTACGCGGCGAACGCCTCGGCGAGGTGGGGCCAGTAGCCGTTGAAGTAGCCGCCCGGCAGGAACGTGTCCTCCAGCTCGGAGGCGCCCACCTTGCCGCCGGCCGGCTTCTTCGCGAGGGCCGCGCGCATGGCGTACCACTTGGCCTCGATCCGCTCGGGGTCGGTGCCGAGGTGGTAGGTGGCGTCGTACTTCGCGATCCACGCCATCAGCGCGCGGTGGCGGTCGTTGAAGGCGTGGTCCTGGGAGAGGTTGTCCTCGTACCAGACGCCCGAGGGGTCGACGATCGAGTCGAGGACCAGGCGCCGCACCCGCTGCGGGTACAGCTTGGCGTAGACGGCGCCCAGGTAGGTGCCGTACGAGTAGCCGAAGTAGTTCAGCTTCGGGGCGCCGACGGCCGCGCGGATCGCGTCCATGTCGCGGACGGCGCTCACGGTGTCGATGTACGGCAGGAGCTTCGCGTACTTCTCGCCGCACGCCTTCGCGAACGACTTCACGCGCGTGAGGTTGGCCCGCTCGATGGCCTCGGTGGCGGGCACCGAGTCGGGGCGGACCGGCGTGAAGTACCCGGGCTTGCAGTCGAGCGCGGGCGTGGACCTGCCCACCCCGCGCGGGTCGAAGCCGATGACGTCGTACTGCGCGGCGACGTCCTTCGGGAGCGTCGAGGCGACGAACGCGGCGAGGGACAGGCCGCTGCCGCCGGGGCCGCCGGGGTTGACGAGCAGGGGGCCCTGGGAGGTCTTCGCGGTGTGCGGGACCCGGGTCAGGGCGAGGGTGATGCGCTGTCCGCGCGGGTGGTCGTGATCGAGCGGCACCTTCAGGGAGGCGCACTGGAGCGTCGGGTGGTCGGTGGTGCCGCAGCTCTTCCAGGCGAGCTGCGCGGCCGGTGCCGGCGCGGCCTCGACGGGCGCGGCGGTCAGCGTCGCGGCCACGACGGCGGCGGCGCCGCACAGTACGGCTGCGCGTTTTCTCATGGAGCCTCCCAGGGACTGCCGGGACCGTGTGGGTCGACGGCCCCGGCGGCATCGTCCCGGGAAGGAGGGCCGGAAGAACCTGTTCCGCCGATAGTTGACCCGAAAGGAGGCCGGACACGCTCAGAGCAGGCTCAGCTGGACCGGCCGCGCGGGCTTCGGCTCCTCGGTGTCCGGCGGCTGCGGCACCCGGCGCGGCATCCCCGCGCGCGTGGGGCCGATGCCGTACTCCCGCGCCAGTTCGTGGACCTGACGGGTGATCCGGCGCTGGTACCAGGTGGGGGCGTAGGCGCCGTCCGCGTACAGGCGGTCGTAGCGGGTCACCAGATGCGGGTGGTGGCGGGCCAGCCAGCTCATGAACCACTCGCGCGCGCCGGGCCGCAGATGGAGTGTCAGCGGGGTCACGGAGGTGGCGCCCGCGGCGGCGATCGCGCGCACGGTCTCCCGCAGCCGGCCCTGGTCGTCGCTCAGGAACGGCAGCACGGGAGCCATCAGCACCCCGCACCCGAGCCCCGCGCCGGACAGCGCGCGGACGACGTCCAGGCGCCGCCGCGGGGCCGGCGTGCCGGGCTCCACCGAGCGCCACAGCCCCTCGTCCAGGAAGCCCACCGAGACGGAGACACCGACGTCGGTCACCGCGGCGGCCTGGCGCAACAGGTCGAGGTCGCGCAGGATCAGCGTCCCCTTCGTGAGGACCGAGAACGGGTTCGCGCGGTCCCGCAGCGCCGCCAGGATGCCCGGCATCAACGCGTACCGGCCCTCCGCGCGCTGGTAGCAGTCGACGTTCGTGCCCATCGCGACGTGCTCCCCCTGCCAGCGCGGGGAGGCGAGTTCGCGGCGCAGCACCTCGGGGGCGTTCACCTTGACGACGATCTGCGTGTCGAAGCCGATGCCCGTGTCGAGGTCGAGGTAACTGTGCGATTTGCGGGCGAAGCAGTACACGCACGCGTGCGAGCAGCCCCGGTAGGGGTTCACCGTCCATTCGAACGGCATGCGTGAGGCGCCCGGCACCCGGTTGAGGACCGAGCGGGCCCGGACCTCGTGGAACGTGATGCCCCGGAACTCGGGCGCGTCGAAGGTACGGGTGGTCACCGCGTCCGCGCCGAACAGCGCGGACTCCGCCGCCCGGCCGTGCTCGCCGGGCTCCTGGGTGAGGTTCTGCCAGCGCATGAGGCCTCCTCGGTAGCACTGGACACAGATTAGAACACTTGTTCCCATGATCGTGCGAGTGCCGTTTCCGATCGCTTTGGGACCCCCGATTTGGGTGGCGAACCGGCGGGGTGATTGGCTTGTCCCGACCCCGATAAACAGGCCCTGGAGGAACACATGGCGCAGGTCGAGGCCACCACCGAGCGCGTCGTCGCGGCGGACCCGGAGACGGTGTTCGACACCCTCGCCGACTACAGCGGCCCCCGCGCGAAGCTGATGCCCGAGCAGTACAGCGAGTTCGAGGTGCGCGAGGGCGGCGACGGCGAGGGCACGCTCGTCCACTGGAAGCTCCAGGCGACCAAGAAGCGCGTGCGCGACTGCCTCCTGGAGGTCACCGAGCCGACCGACGGTGAACTCGTGGAGAAGGACCGCAACTCCTCCATGGTCACCGTCTGGCGCGTCACCCCCGCCGGCGAGGGCCGGGCCCGGGTCGTCGTCACCACCACCTGGCAGGGCGCCGGCGGCATCGGCGGCTTCTTCGAGAAGACTTTTGCCCCCAAGGGCCTCGCCCGCATCCACGACGCGCTGCTCGCCAACCTCGCCGCCGAGGTGGAGAAGTAGAACGCCGGGTCCGGCGGACAAGTTCCGCCCGGTCCACGGCCGTTGATCGAATTCACCGGTTCGAGTGGTTGTTCCCCCGAACCCGGTCGGCGCCGTAACTCGTCGCGCTTGCCAGGAGTTGTCGCTTTACGCGGGAATTGTGGCAAGTGCGACGAGGGAGCGGTACGTGGGCGGGATCACTCTGGTGAAGGACGAAGCGGCACCGGCCGCCGCGCCGACCGCCGCCCCGCCACCCCCGCGCCGGGACGAGCGGATCAGCCCCCGCCGGGTGCGGCTCGTCTTCGTCGGCCTCATGCTCGCGCTGCTCCTCGCCGCGCTGGAGCAGATGATCATCGCCACCGCCCTGCCGAAGATCGTCGGCGAACTGCACGGCCTGGACAGGATGTCCTGGGCGATCACCGCCTACCTCCTCACCTCCACGGTCGGCCTGCCCGTCTACGGCAAACTCGGCGACCTCATCGGCCGCAAGGGCGTCTTCCAGTTCGCGATCGTCGTCTTCGTCATCGGCTCCGCCCTCGCCGGCCGCGCCCGGACCATGGACCAGCTGATCGCCTTCCGCGCGGTGCAGGGCATCGGCGCCGGCGGCCTCATGATCGGCGTCCAGGCGATCATCGCCGACATCGTGCCGCCCCGGCAGCGCGGCCGGTACATGGGCCTCATCGGCGCCACCTTCGGACTCGCCTCCGTCGCAGGACCCCTGCTCGGCGGCTACTTCACCGACCACCTCTCCTGGCGCTGGTGCTTCTACGTCAACGTCCCCTTCGGGCTCGTCACCCTCGCCGTCGTCACCGCCGTCCTCAAGCTGCCGAAGCCGGTGGCCCGCCCCCGGTTCGACGTCCTCGGCACGCTGCTGCTCGCCGCCGCCTCCACCTGCCTGGTCCTGCTGACCAGCTGGGGCGGCACCGAGTACGCCTGGGGCTCGCGCACGATCCTCGGGCTCGGCGCGGGCGCCGCCGCCGCGAGCCTGCTCTTTCTGCTCGCCGAGCACCGCGCGGCCGAACCCCTCATCCCCCTGCGGCTGTTCAAAGACCCCGTCTTCAACGTCACCGCGCTGATCGGCCTCGCCGTCGGCGTCGCCCTGTTCGGCGCGGCCAGCTACCTGCCGACCTTCCTCCAGATGGTCGACGGCGCCTCCGCCACCGAGTCCGGGCTGCTGATGCTGCCCATGATGGCGGGCATCGTCATCGCCTCCGTCGCCGCCGGACAGGTCATCACCCGCACCGGCCGCTACAAGCTCCACCCGGTCCTCGGCTGCGCGCTGGCCGTCGCCGGCATGTGGCTGCTGTCCCGCCTGGAGACCGACACCCCCCGCCTGCACTACAGCATCTGGATGGCCGTCCTCGGCGCCGGCCTCGGCCTCGTCATGCCCGTGCTGGTGCTCGCCGTGCAGAACTCCGTGCGCCCCGCCGACCTCGGCACCGCCACCAGCGCCAACAACTACTTCCGGCAGATCGGCGGCAGCGTCGGCGCCGCCGTCTTCGGCACCCTGTTCGCGAACCGGCTCGCCGACGCCCTGCGCGAGCGCCTGCCCGCACACACGGGCGGCGCCCCCGCAGGCGCCGAGTCGATCACCCCGCAGCTCGTCCACACGCTGCCCCCGGCGCTGCGCGACGCCTACATCCGCGCCTACGCCGACGCCATGCCGAGGATCTTCCTCTACCTCGTGCCGGTCCTGCTCGTCGGCCTGTTCCTCGCCTTCTTCCTCAAGGAGAAACCCCTCGTGTCCCACAACGAGACGGAGACCGAGCCCCTCGCCCTCCCGTCCGCGCGCGTGACGTACACGGCGGGTGTCGCCGTCTGCGGAACCGTGCAGCACCCCGACGGCACCGTCGTCCCGCGTGCGGCGCTCACCCTCATCGACGTCGCCGGGAAGCAGATCGGGCGCGGCGCCAGCGGCGACGACGGACGGTACGCGCTCGCCACCCCCGGCTCCGGCGCGTACGTCATGATCGCCGCCGCGGGCGGCCACCAGCCGCAGGCCGTCGCCGTCACCGTCGGCGAGCGCCCCGTCGACCTCGACATCGTCCTCGGCGGCGCCGGACGCCTCGCCGGGACCGTCGTCACCGCCGACGGCGCCCCCGTGCGCGACGCGACGGTCACCCTCACCAACGTCCACGGCGAGGTCGTCGCCGCCACCCGCAGCGGGCGCGAGGGCGGCTACACCATGACCGAGCTGGTGGCCGGCGAGTACACCCTCGCCGCGAGCGCCCCCGCCTTCCGGCCCGCCGCACTGCCCGTCACCGTCCAGCAGTCCCGCGAGACCCGCCAGGACGTCGAACTCGCGGGCGGCGCCGTCCTGCGGGGCACCGTGCGCGCGGGCGGCGGCCGGCCCGTCGAGGACGCGCGCGTGACGCTCCTGGACGCCGCCGGGAACGTCGTCGACACCCTCACCACGGGCCCCGACGGCAGCTTCCGCTTCGTCGACCTGTCCTCCGGCGAGTACACCGTCATCGCCGCCGGATACCCCCCGGTCGCGACCGTCCTCCAGGTCGCCGGCGGCGGCCGGACGGAACGGGACCTCCAGCTGGGGTACGAGGACTGAGGGGCGCAGGGGGCGCGCGTGGACCGCCGGAGCAGCGGACAGGACCTCGCAGGGAGGGCGAAGGCCCTGCCGGGCGGCCCGTGCGCCCGGCGGCGCCCCGCTCGCACCAATTCCATCAATGCCGCACATCCCGGCCCACCGCCCCCGTACCGTGGTGGCTGCGGAACAGATCTTGCGAAGTTCTGGGGAGAGAGGGCCTGGGCCATGGACCGTGGCACCGAGCGGCACACGCCTCCCGGCCCGGGACGCGTCCCGCTGGCCGTCGTCGTGGTCGACCGAGGCGGCCTCGTCTCCCACTGGAGCACCGGCGCGCGCAAGCTCTTCGGAGTCCCCAAGGACGAGGCGATCGGACAGCCCGCGCTCGACCTGCTGCCCGTCGCCGGAGCCCTCCCCGACCCCGGCGACACCCCCGAACCCGCCCCCTACGACGTCCTCGCCGCGTACGACGGCCACGGCACCCCGCTCGGCACGGAACTCGGCTACCCCTCGGCCGGGCGGGCCCGCATCAGCGTCCCCGGCCAGGGCCGCGCGGACGTCCTGTGGTGGGCCTACCCCCTCGTCGGCCCCGGCGCACAGCGGCTCCTGGTGCTCGCCGCCGACGCGGCCGTCCTGCACGACGAGGCCCCCGAGGACGAGGTGAGCGTCGAGCGGATCTCCCCGGGGTTCGCCCGCCACACCGAGTTCGACGCCGCCGACGACCTCGCCCGCCGGCTCCCCGAGATCCTGCCCAGCATGAGCGTCGGGGAGAGCGCCCGGATCGTCTCCCAGATCCTCGAACTCGGCTACCCCATCCTGGAGTTCAGCCAGAACGAGAAAGTCCCCGTCACCCCCGACTGGGGCGTCTCCCGGCGTGCCGAGCGCAAGGTCCGCCGCGAACGCGCCGCCCGCGCGGTCGCCGAGGGCCTGCCGGTGCCCGACGAACTCGCCGACGACGGAGAGGACCTGGAGTACGTCGCCGTCCGCGAACGCCTGGAGTTCCTCAACGAGGTCAGCGGGAAGATCGGCACCTCGCTCGACCTCGCACGGACGATCGTCGAGGTCAGCCGGGCCGTCGTGCCGAGGTTCACCGACGTCGCCGGCACGTACCTGCGCGAACAGGTCGTCGCCGGCGAGGAGTTCGACGAAGGGGTGCCCGACACGCGGACCATGTGGCACCGCGTCGCCTTGGAGCACACCGACGAACCCGGCCGCTGGGACGACGTCGTGCCGGTCGGCGAGGCCATGCCGTTCCCCGCGCACACGCCGTTCTTCCAGTGCATGACCACCGGCGAACCCGTGCTCGTGCCCCGGATCACCGAACAGATGGGGCACGCGATCGCCTCGCAGTTCGACAAGCGGGACATCCGCCCCCTCATCACCGGCCGCTCGATGCTCGTCGTCCCCCTCAAGGCACGCAACGTCGTCCTCGGGTTCATGATCCTGCTGCGCCACCCGGAGCGCACCGAGTTCAACGACATGGACCGCGTCACCGGCGCCGAACTCGCCGCCCGCGCGGGGCTCGTGCTCGACAACGCGCGCATGTACACGTTCCAGGAGGCCGTCGCCGAGACCCTCCAGGACAGCATGCTGCCGCACATCGCGCCCCGCATGGCCGGCTGCGACATCGCCACCCGCTACCTGCCGGGCACCCTGATGGGGCGCATCGGCGGGGACTGGTTCGACGCGATCAAACTGCCCGGCGCGCGGACCGCGCTCGTCGTCGGGGACGTCATGGGACACGGCCTCAACTCGGCCGCGAAAATGGGGCAGTTGCGGACCGCGATCCAGACGATGGCGGGGCTCGACCTGCCGCCCGCGCAACTCCTGCGCAACTTCGACGACCTCGCGCAGCGGCTCGGCGGCGACTACCTCGCGACCTGCCTGTACGCCGTGTACGACCCGATCGCCGGGGAACTGAACATCGCCAACGCCGGGCACATCCCGCCGGTGCTGGTGCGCGCCGACGGCAGCACCGAACTCCTCGACCTGCCGACCGGGGCGCCCATCGGGGTCGGCGGAGTGCCCTTCGAGGCGGCACGCGTGCGCGTGCGGCCCGGGGACCGGCTCGTCATGTGCACCGACGGGCTCGTCGAGATCCGCGGCGAGGACATCGGGGTCGGGCTGCGGACGCTGTGCGAGTTTGCCGCGCACCCCGCCGCGTCCATGGACGACGCCTGCGACACGATCATCCGCGCGCTCAACCCGCGCGGGGGACGCAAGGACGACGTCGCGCTCCTCATGGCCCGCCTCAACGGCATCGAGCCCGAGGACGTCGCCGAGTGGCGGCTCGCTCCCGAGCCGGCCCAGGTGCGGCGGGCCCGCGCGGCCGTCGCCGAGCAACTGCACGAGTGGGGGCTCGCCCGGCTCGTCGACAACGCGGTCCTCATGGTCAGCGAACTGGTCACCAACGCCGTGCGGCACGCCCCGGGGCAGGCGGTCGTCCTGCGGCTCGTGCGGGGCGAGACCCTGCTGTGCGAGGTGGACGACGCCGGGCACGAACTGCCGACGTTCCTCGACGCGGGCGCGCTGGACGAGGCCGGGCGGGGGCTGCGGGTGGTCAGCACGCTGGCCCGGGAGTGGGGCGCCAGCCGGTCGGGGGCGGGGAAGAGCGTGTGGTTCGAGTTGACGCTGCCCCGGAGGTGAGAGGCGGGGCGTACGCCGGTTCAGGAGGAGGCGTGAAGGTGTCGCCCGGCCGCTTGTGAGGGCGCACGTGACGGGGTAGACCGTACCCGCCCGCCGGTTCACGGCGGTTCGCGCGGGAAGGTGGGGGAGAGTCGGCCATGGGCGTGACGCAGCGGTACCGGGAGTCGTGGGAAGGGTTCTGGCGGGAGGCGCCCGAGGACGAGGCGGCGGTGTTCTGGGACGCCGCGCCCGACGTGACCGCCGCCGCGCATCTGCCCCTGTTCGTGCCGCACCTCCTCGACGCCGGTCTGCCTCTCGTGGACCTGGGCTGCGGGAACGGGACACAGACGCGCTTCCTCGCGGAGCACTTCCCGCGCGTGGTCGGCGTCGACCTCTCGGACGCCGCGCTCGACCGGGCCCGCCGCGCCGATCCCGAGGGGCACGCGGCGTACCGGTTCCTGGACGCCGTCGAGGAGGGGGCCGCCGAGGCGCTGCACGCCGAGCTGGGCGACGCGAACGTCTATGTCCGGGGCGTCCTGCACCAGTGCGGCCCCGAGGACCGGCAGCCGCTCGTGGACGCCGTGGCGGCGCTGCTGGGGGTCCGGGGGCGCGCGTTCCTCGTCGAGCCGTCCGAGGGCGCCGG
>NZ_JBTYMC010000235.1:0-10490 GCF_054880855.1 Streptomyces sp. S6
GGTTTCCGCGTCCACGCACTGATCCCCCTGGAGGAGACATGACCGAACCGCTGCGTGTCGTGGTCGCCGACGACCAGGCGCTGGTACGGACCGGTTTCCGGATGATCCTCGCCTGCCGCCGCTGCGCCGCACCCCTACGACGCCCCCGTCGGCGGCCGGCGTCGCGGGCAGCTCGCGGGGAGCGCCCGGTCCGGTCCGGCTGGTCGGTGTGCTCGGCCTCCGTGTGGAGCGGAGTGGTCCCGAGGGCGGTGAGGGCCTCTGTGCTGTATGACATGTGACCCACCACCTCTCGGGAACTCCCTCCGAGAGCGACCCTCTCGGAACCTTGCTCACTCAAGGTCCCCCGCCCGGTGTCCCGACGGCTTGAGCCCCCGGCCCCGTTGCGGCCCTGCCCGGGCCTGGTGCCGTGTGGGACGGGGGTCCGGCGAGGGTGAGGGGAGAAGTCGGGGGTGAGGTGGGGCTCGGGTCCCGGGTGTCCGGGGCGGGGGTGTCAGGGGAACCCCCTGGGGGACGCCCTCGGCGGCCTCGCGGAGTTCCCCGGCCGACCTCGACACCTGCAAGGAGGCCCTTCCCGCCCGCCCATCCCTCGGACACTGCCTCTCACCCCTCGGACGCCCTCTTGACGCACCCCACCCCTCGATCGACACTCGAACCGGGAATCCTAGTGAACAGGTAGGGAACCATGGGGCGCCTGGAGCCGATCGCCAGCCGGACGAGCCGCACGGCCTGGTCGTCGCCCCTTCTCACCTCCCGCCGCCACATCGACCTGCTGCGCGTGTGCAGCGCACAACGCTGACCGCAGCACCCGCAGGCCGCGCCACTCCCACCCCCACCCTCCGACGCCGCATTCGCCGCCGCGCGTACGCCCTCGCGCGCGCCCGCCCCCGGGGAGACTCATGTCCATCACACCGCTGGCCGCCCACGCGTACGACCGCCCCGCCCCCGTCTTCCGCGGCCGCATCGGCCGCGACGCCCGCAGCGGGCACTACGCCGTGCCGCGCCGCTACCGCCTCCACCTCTCCACGGCCGACCCCGACGGCCTGCGCATCGCCGTCACCCACGGCCTGCTCCGGCTCGGCGCGGCGTGTCCCGTCACGCTCCTGCCCGCCGTCCCCGACTGTCCCGACGGCGGACACGCGAGCCTGCGCCCGCTGTACGACGCGAGCGCGCACCGCTACCGGGGCCCGGCCCTCGCGCCCGTGCTGAGCGACGACTGGTCGGGGCGGATCGTCTCCACCCACGGCCCGGACATCGTCCGCGACCTCGCCCGGCACTTCGGCGGCGGACGGCCCTCGCTGCACCCCCGGGGCGCGGAACCGGAGACCGAGTCGGTGGTGCGACTGTGCGCCGAGATCGAGCGGGCCGCCCAACGCGCGGGCGACGCAGGGGTGTCGGCCCTGGAACGCGTCGAGGCCCTCGACGCCCTGTTCGACTCGCTCGGCCTCATGGAGGAACGCCTGTGCGGCGAACCGTATGTGACGGGCGATCAGATCACCGCGGCGGACGTCGAGTCGTGGGTCACCCTCGTCCAGCTCGACACCGTGCACCGCCACCACCTCGACGCCGCCGCCGTCCGGCAGGTCGCCGGCCATCACGCCCTGTGGGCCTACGCCCGCCGCCTCACCGCCCACCCCGCGTTCGGCACCCACCTCGACCTCGACGGCATCGACCGCCGCCACCGGGCCCGCTGCCAGGGCCTGGAGGCGGCCGGTTCCGCTGTCCAGATCCTGGACTGGGCGTCGTACCGGAGTGGCCAAAACCGGACCCACCAGGGCTGATTCGGTCCGAGAAGTGGACGGGCGTTGACAAGGGTCCCGGTAACTGGATTACTTGCGGCCCAGAACAGTCTTTTGATCCACGCCACGCGCCGCCCGTCGGGCCGCGCCCCGGCCGTGAGCCACGAAGGAAGCAGAGGACGACATGTACGCAGCTCTCAGGACGGCGCCCCGCCGCTCCCGGGGTTGCGTACGCCCGTACCTCAGCCACCTCGTCGCCAACCGTGCCGTCGATCTCCTGCGCGTCAGCAGCGCACTGTGTACCGCACCGGGCCGTGCCCGCTGTCGGGTCTGACCTCCGAACCGGTCCCGACCGCAGCGCCCTCGCCGGCCACCGCACCCGCGGTGTGCCGCCCGCACCTCCCGAACCCCGGTCCCGTACGCACCCGTTGAACGCGCCCGCTCCCGAAGGAGCCGTGCGTCCACGGCCGCCGCCCGCGATCCGGGGCAGCCCGCCTCCCGCCGGAGCCCCCTCATGAGCGAATCACCGGGCGCCGTGTCCCTCGCCACGGCACCAGAACCCGACGCACCGTCAAAAACACTCACGGCACAGAGAGTTCAGCCACTGCGCCGCCCCGGACGCTGGATCGCCACCGCGATCGTCCTCGTCCTGGCCGCCCAGTTCGTCCACGGCCTGGTCACCAACCCGTTCTACCAGTGGGACCGCTTCGGCTACTGGTTCCTGCGCCCGACCATCGTCGACGGACTCCTCGTCACCCTCGAAGTCACCGCCTACAGTGCCGTGTCGGGCCTGCTCGGCGGTGTCCTGCTGGCGCTCGCCCGGCTCTCGAAGAGCCCGGTGCTGCGGGCGGTGAGCTGGACCTACATCTGGGCGTTCCGCTCGATCCCGCTGATCGTCGTACTGCTGTTCCTCTATAACTTCAGTGCGCTGTACCGGACGTTGAGCGTCGGCGTCCCCTTCGGCCCGGCCTTCTTCACCTTCGACGAGTCCCGGCTCGCGACCGACATGGTCATCGCCGTCGTCGGCCTCAGCCTCTACGAGGCCGCGTACGCCGCCGAGGTCGTTCGGGGCGGGGTCCTCTCCGTCGACCAGGGGCAGCACGAGGCCGCCGCCGCGCTCGGCCTGCCCAAGGGCTACCAGTTCCGCCGGGTCGTCTTCCCGCAGGCGCTCAGGTCGATCGTCCCGAACTACGTCAACCAGCTGATCGGCCTGGTCAAATCCACCTCGCTGGTCTTCTACGTCTCACTCCTCGACCTCTTCGGCGCCGCGCAGACGATGGGCTCCACCTACCCCGGCGACATCGTCCCGCTGCTGCTCGTCGTCACCGTCTGGTACCTGATCCTCACGAGCCTCGTCTCGATCGCCCAGTTCTACGTCGAGCGGTACTACGCGCGCGGCGCGATCCGCACCCTGCCGCCCACCCCGCTCCAGCAACTGCGCGCCTCCTTCGGCCAGTTCAAGGAGCGCCTGCGCAAGGAGGCCGCCGTATGAGCACCGCGCCCGCCAGCACCAAATCGGCCCCCGCCGCCAAGTCCCCGGCCGAAGCGCCAGTCGCCGTCCCCGCCGCCGTCGAACTCCACGGCGTCCACAAGTGGTTCGGCACGCACCGGGTCCTGGACGGCATCGACCTGACCGTGCGCCCCGGTGAAGTCACCGCGCTGCTCGGCCCGTCCGGTTCCGGCAAGTCCACGCTCCTGCGCGTCATCAACCACCTGGAGAAACCCGAACGCGGGTACGTCAGCGTCAACGGCGAACTCATCGGCGTACGCAAGAGCGGTGACCGGCTGAGGGAGTTGAGCGAGCGGGCCATCCTCGCCCAGCGCTCACGGATCGGCTTCGTCTTCCAGAACTTCAACCTCTTCCCGCACCTCACCGTCCTGGACAACGTCGCAGCCGCCCCCGTCGCCACCGGACGGCTGACCAGGACCGCCACGCGGGAACTCGCCCGCGAACTCCTCGACCGGGTCGGCCTCGCCGACAAGTCGGCCGCCTATCCACGGCAGTTGTCCGGCGGCCAGCAGCAACGCGTCGCCATCGCCCGCGCTCTCGCGCTGCGCCCCGGAGTCATCCTCTTCGACGAGCCGACCTCCGCCCTCGACCCCGAACTGGTCGGGGAAGTCCTCGCCGTCATCAAGGACTTGGCGACCAGCGGCACCACCCTCCTGATCGTCACGCACGAGGTCGGCTTCGCCCGCGAGGTCGCCGACCGGGTCGTGTTCCTGGACGGCGGGAAGATCGTCGAACAGGGCCCGCCCGAACAGGTGCTGGACAGGCCGCGACACGAACGGACTCGCGAGTTCCTCGCGAAAGTCCTCTGAAGCCAAGACCCCCTGAAACCAACCCCGTTGAACCACGAAACCCGAACCCTGAGGACAGTCATGCCCGCTCCCCTCTCCCGACGTGCCCTGATCCGAGGCATCACCGCGACGGCCGCCGTCGCCACCCTCGCCGGCGGGCTCGCCGCCTGCGGCGGGGACAGCGAGGCGGCCACCACCTCCGCCGATTCCGCGGGCTCCGTCACCATCGGCCGCGTCTCCAACGGGGCCGCGAAGGAAGTGACGTTGAAGGTCTCCGAGGTCAAGTCCATCAGCGCCGAGGTGCCCGAGGCGATCCGCAAGCGCGGCACGCTCGTCATCGGCAGCGGCTCGCTGCCCTCCGGCTCCGCGCCGCTCGGCTACATCGGCGACGACCAGAAGACCCTCACCGGCGCCGAGCCCGACCTCGCCCGCCTCGTCGCCGCCGTCCTCGGCCTCAAGACCGAGAACAAGCGGTTCACCTGGGAGAACCTCTTCGTCGGCATCGACAGCGGCAAGGTCGACGTCGGCTTCTCGAACATCACCGACACCGAGGAACGCAAGCGGAAGTACGACTTCGCCTCCTACCGGCAGGACAACCTCGGCTTCGAGAAGCTGAAGTCCAACTCCTGGACGTTCGACGGAACGTACCGGAGCCTCGCGGGCAAGAGCGTCTCCGTCGGCGCCGGAACCAACCAGGAACGCCTGCTGCTCGAATGGCGGAAGAAGCTGAAGGCCGAGGGCAAGGACCTCACCATCAAGTACTTCCAGGACACCAACAGCACGTACCTGGCCCTGAACAGCGGCAAGATCGACGCCTATCTCGGCCCGAACCCGAACCTCTCGTACCACGTCACCCAGAGCGCCAAGTCGCCCTCGCCGACCGCCATCGCGGGCACCTACTCCGGCGCGGGCGAGACCCTCCAGGGGCTCATCGCGGCGACGTCCAAGAAGGACAGCGGCCTCGCCAAGCCGCTCGCCGACGCCGTCAACCACCTGATCGCCAACGGTCAGTACGCGAAGTGGCTCGCATCCTGGAACCTCGCCAACGAGGCCGTCACCAAGTCCGAGATCAACCCGCCCGGCCTGCCCCTCACCAACTCCTGATGTCTCATCAACACCGCCCAGACTGAAAGGACTTTGCCTTCGTGACGCACCCGGACAACCCCCGCGGAGGCGGAGCCCCGGTCACCACCGCACCCCACCCGCTCGACAACGCCGTCTGGTCCGCCCTCGACGGCCCCCACGCCCACCTCGCCGACCGCCTCGGCCGCGCCGCCCGCTACCCCGCCGACGTCTACGCCTTCGCCGCCCTCGACGACCCGGCCGACCCCGCGGCCTGGACCGACCTGCACAGCCTCGCCGGCCCGGCAACCGTCGTACGCGTCAAGCCTGTCGAAGCGATCCCCGACGGCTGGGAGCTGATCCGGGAGGGGCGCGGGGTGCAGCTCGTCGGCACCTCGCTGCGTGCCGGACCCGACCCGGAGGCGGTACGGCTCGGACCGGACGACGTCCCCGAGATCCTGGACCTCGTCGCCCGCACCCGCCCGGGACCGTACCTGAAGCGGACGATCCTGCTCGGCACCTATCTCGGCATCCGGCACGAGGGACGGCTGATCGCGCTCGCCGGGGAACGGCTCAGGCCGCCCGGCTGGACGGAGATCAGCGCCGTCTGCACCGACCCCGCCCACCGGGGCAAGGGGCTCGCCACCCGGCTGATCCGCGCCGTCGCCGCCGGCATCCGCGAACGCGGGGACACGCCGTTCCTGCACGCCGCCGCCGGCAACACGGACGCGATCCGCCTGTACGAGTCGATCGGCTTCGAACTGCGGCGCGGCTCGCGGATCGTGGAGGTGCGGACACCGGACGGAGAAACGGTTTCGCACAAAAGTTCGAGAAATTCCGTGAAATCGGGAACACGGCACGGGACCGGCCCGTTGTGACGGACGAGAGCCACGATCGGGCCGACCGCGAACACAGCGAGAACGAAGGAAAGGAGGTACGGCAGTGACCGACATACACATACGCCACTCCACGCACCTCCACTCCCGGCCCCACATCGACCTCCTGCGCACAGCCGCCGCGCTCTGTAGCTGACCCGTCCCGCAGCCCCGCCCCCACGCCCGCACCCCGGGCCGCCCCGGCGACCTCGTACGGACCTCCAGGAAGGCACTCCGCCCGTGTCCCCTTCATCTCCCGCCCCCCTCCACCTCGCCGCAGCCCTCGACGGCACCGGCTGGCACCCCGCGTCCTGGCGTGAGCAAGTCGCCCGCCCCCGCGACCTGTTCACGGCCGGCTACTGGGCCGACCTCGTCACCGAGGCCGAGCGCGGCCTGCTCGACTTCGTCACCATCGAGGACGGCCTGGGCCCGCAGTCCTCCCACTTCCTCGACCCCGACGACCGCACCGACCAGGTCCGAGGCCGCCTCGACGCCGTCCTGATCGCCTCCCGCGTCGCCCCGCTCACCCGGCACATCGGCCTCGTCCCGACCACCGTCGCCACCCACACCGAGCCGTTCCACATCTCCAAGGCCGTCGCCACCCTCGACTACGTCAGCACCGGCCGCGCGGGCCTGCGCGTCCAGATCACCGCCCGTCCGAGCGAGGCCGCCCACTTCGGCCGCCGCACCGTCCCGCGCATCGAGGCGTACGACACGCACGACCCTGACACCCTCGCCCTGATCACCGACCTCTTCGACGAAGCCGCCGACCACGTCGAGGCGGTCCGCCGCCTGTGGGACAGCTGGGAGGACGACGCGGAGATCAGGGACGCCGCGACCGGCCGCTTCGTCGACCGGGAGAAACTCCACTACATCGACTTCGAGGGCCGCCGCTTCAGCGTCAAGGGCCCCTCGATCACCCCCCGCCCGCCCCAGGGCCAGCCCCTCGTCACGGCCCTCGCCCACGCGACGGTGCCCTACCGGCTGGTGGCACGCGCGGCGGACGTCGGCTTCGTCACCCCGCACGACACCGGCCAGGCACGCGCGATCGTCCAGGAGATACGCGCCGAACAGGAGGCCGCCGGCCGCGCAGGGGACCCGCTGCACGTCTTCGCCGACCTGGTGGTGTTCCTCGACGACGACCCGGCCGAGGCACAGGCACGCCGGGCCCGGCTCGACGAGGCCGCGGGCGAGCCGTACACCGGCGACGCGCGGATCTTCGCCGGCAGCCCCGCCGAACTCGCCGACCTGCTCCAGGAGTTCCAGACCGCCGGGCTCACCGGGTTCCGGCTGCGCCCCGCCGTCGTGGGGCACGACCTGCCGGCGATCAGCAGGGGCCTGGTCCCCGAACTCCAGCGGCGCGGCGCCTTCCGCACGGCGTACGAGGCCGACACCCTGCGCGGACTGCTCGGCCTGACCCGTCCCGCCAACCGATACGCCGCCTGAGCGCGAGGGAGACACCGACGATGAGCAAGCCGCTGAAGCAGATCCACCTCGCCGCCCACTTCCCCGGCGTCAACAACACCACCGTCTGGAGCGACCCCCGCGCGGGCAGCCACATCGAGTTCAGCTCCTTCGCCCACCTCGCGAAGACCGCCGAACGCGCCAAGTTCGACTTCCTGTTCCTGGCGGAGGGCCTGCGGCTGCGTGAACAGGGCGGCAAGATCTACGACCTGGACGTCGTCGGCCGCCCCGACACCTTCACCGTCCTGGCCGCCCTCGCCGCCGTCACCGACCGGCTCGGCCTGACCGGCACCATCAACTCGACGTTCAACGAACCGTACGAGGTGGCCCGCCAGTTCGCGAGCCTCGACCACCTCTCCGCCGGCCGCGCCGCGTGGAACGTGGTCACCTCGTGGGACGCGTTCACCGGCGAGAACTTCCGGCGCGGCGGCTTCCTCCCGCAGGAGGACCGCTACTCCCGCGCCCGGGAGTTCCTCGCCACGGCCCACGAACTCTTCGACTCCTGGCAGGGCGACGAGATCCTCGCCGACCAGGCCACCGGCGCCTTCCTGCGGGACGCGAAGGCCGGCTCGTTCGTCCACACGGGCAAGCACTTCGACATCCACGGCCGGTTCAACGTGCCGCGCAGCCCCCAGGGCCGCCCGGTGATCTTCCAGGCCGGGGACTCCGACGAGGGCCGTGAGTTCGCCGCCGCCGAGGCCGACGCCATCTTCAGCCGGTACGCGCAACTGGAACAGGGCCAGGCGTTCTACACCGACGTCAAGAGCCGCCTCGCCAAGTACGGCCGCCGCGCCGACCAGTTGCTGATCCTGCCCGCCGCGACGTTCGTGCTCGGAGACACCGAGAAGGAGGCCCGGGACACGGCCAAGGAGGTCCGCCGCCAGCAGGTCAGCGGCGCCACCGCGATCAAGCACCTGGAGTTCGTCTGGAACCGCGACCTCTCGGCGTACGACCCCGAGGGGCCGCTGCCCGAGATCGATCCGGACGTCAGCGCCCAGCACGTCTCCCAGGGCCGCGCGCAGGTCAGGATGTACCGCGACCCGCTGGCCACCGCCCGTGAGTGGCGTGAACTGGCCGAGGCCAACAAGTGGTCGATCCGGGACCTCGTCATCGAGACCGGCAACCGGCAGAACTTCGTCGGCACCCCCGAGACGGTGGCCCGCACGATCGACGAGTACGTCCAGGCGGACGCGGCCGACGGCTTCATCCTCGTCCCGCACATCACCCCCGGCGGCCTCGACGAGTTCGCGGACCGGGTCGTCCCGATCCTCCAGGAGAAGGGCGTCTTCCGCGCCGACTACGAGGGCACCACCCTGCGCGACCACCTCGGTCTCACCCACCCCGACGAGAGGCGGGAAACCCGGGCGGCGTCGTGAAGTTCCTCGCGACCACGCCGCCCGCCCACCGACCCGGCCCCGCCATCGTCTGAAGGAGCCCTGTCAGAGGGAGAGAGCCCCGGATCCGGTACGCCCCTCGGCGTCCTCGACCCGGCGTCCTCGACCCGGCCCCCTCACCCCTACGCCGATCTCCTGCGCCCGGCCCCGGGCCCCCGCCGGTGCGGCCGGGCCGTCCTGCTCTCCCCCGGGAGCGGACGGCCCGGCCTTTCCCCCGGCGTCGGAAAATGGTTCGTGGGCGGTCACCAGCACATGACCGCGGTCTGCCCCGCCCCCCAGACCGAGTACAGACGCATCCGGGCGAAGTACCGCCGGCCCTTGACGAGGCGGGCGTGCAGCGTCGCGTTCCCCGGCGTCCCCCCGTCGTCGTCGCCCGCGAGGAAGCGCGGCTCCCCCTCGCGCTCCTCGAAGAGGACGACGACGGCGTCGCAGTCGCCGAACGTGGCGAGCCGGTACTCGCGGGTCTCGGGCGGCTCCAGGACGAAGTCGGCCTGCTCACCGGGGGCCAGGGACAGCGGCACCGACCGGAACGGCGTCAGCGTGGTGGGGCCGGGCGGGAGCGGCGGCGGATACCAGCGCTGCACGAACTCCTTGTCCAGCGCGGACAGCGCCCCCGGCGGATGCACCCCCTGCCGGAACTGCTCGGGCTCCAGGATCAGCCCCGCCGGGAAGGGGTACTCCATCACCGACTGCGGGTCCCACACCGTGCCGTTGACCTCGGTGGCGTCCAGCTTGCGCAGGATGTTGACGTACGTCCGCTCCCGGCTCCAGTGGTTCGGCGGGCCCGCGAGGTCGGCGTACACCGCCTCCTCGTCCCAGTGGATACCGGCGTACGGGCTCTGGTGTTCGTGCTGCATGCCCAGCGCGTGGCCGATCTGGTGGAGCGCCGTCGCCCGCTCGCCGGGGGCCGTGAGGTCCCAGCCGAAGTTCATCGTGCGGTCGTGGAGCCCCGCCAGGAGCGCTTCGCGGCCCACCGCGGACCAGGAGCCCTCGCCCTCCCGGAACCCTATGCGCACCTCGGCCTCGGCCCGCTCGGCGACCTCCGTGAACCGCACGCCGATGCCGAGCCCCTGCCACTCCCGGAAGCAGTCGCGCACGACCTCGCGCTGGGCCTCGCCCCCCGCCCACGAGACCCGCCGGCTCCCCCCGGTGCCGGCGTTCTCGGAGTCGAAGAAGCAGTAGTGCAGGACCGTGCCGTTGACCCACATCCGCCGCCCGCTCATGAGCGCACCGTGCCGCTCGGCGGCGAGCCCCGGGGTGAACCCGGGCTCCGGCTGCCGGACGAGCGAGCAGTAGCGGGCGGTCATGGCTCCAGCCTGCCCGGTCCAAGGTCACGGCGCCTGAGTCGGGAGCTACTCAAGTCACCGTGTATCAGACCTGAGTACCCCCGCTCATGATGACGTGACGACTCTCGAAAGCGACCCGAAGTCCCTCGATCTGCCCTGGCCGTTCACCGGCCGTGAGGAGGAACTCGCCCTGGTCCGCCAGGCGCTGACCGCCACCCGCCCCGGCATGATCCTCACCGGCCCGCCCGGCCACGGCCGGACCCGCCTCGCGGCTCAGGCGGTGCGCGACCTCGAACCCGGGCGGGTACGGGGAGCGTCGAGAGAGCCCCGCGGACGCTCGACCCGCGGACCCGTCCCGGGCGGACGAGGCACCGG
>NZ_JBTYMC010000236.1:0-10475 GCF_054880855.1 Streptomyces sp. S6
AGCGCGGCGAGGACCGCGTCGTGCGCGGCACGGGCGGCGGCCTCCGAGGCGTCGTCCGGGCGGGTCGCCGAGGAGACGCCGTCACAGACGATCGCGACGCTCGCGAGAGTGCCGTCCGGCGTCGGCGCCGTGCCGACCGCGAAGGAGTCCTCGTTGCGGTGGTGGCGCAGGCCCCGGTCGCTGACGGCGGCCAGCGGTCCCGACTCCCGTTCCATGTGGTCGCGTTCGCGGGGCTGGGCGTGGCCGCAGTTCTCGCAGTAGCCGTCACCGTCGACCCGGCCCACCCGGCAGGCGACACAGACCGGCTGGGCGGCGGCCTCCGCCGCCGCTCTCGGGTCGGGGGCCTGGAGGGGGTACTCCTCGGGCTCGGGGGAGGCCGGGCGGTCGAAGCGCACGCCGGTCGCCGCCGAGCTGTCGAAAGTCAGCGTCGGCTGGTCGTCCGGGCGCGGAGGCACGGCCGACAGGTCGTATCCGCACGCGCCGCAGTAGCGGTCGCCCGACTCCAGGGGCTCCGCGCAGCTCGGGCACGTCGGCAGCACCGCCCGGGGGGGTGTGTGCGGTGGAGGCACGTGCGGCGGAGGCACCTGTGACGGGGGTACTTGCGGCGGGGGCATCTGCGACATCAACTACACCCATGTCCGGGGGCGGTAACGGTTGGCACGTTCCACCAGGTCGATCCTCTCCTCACCGGCGGTGGCCAGCCGGGCCAGCGCGCGGTACGAGCTCTCCAGGCCGAGCCGCAGACCCTGCTCGTCGAGGTCCCTGCCGAGCAGCTTCCGCGCGGGCGCCGGGTCGCTGCCCCGGCCCCTGGAGAGTACCCAGTCGAGGGCGCTGCCGAGGACTTCCGCCGACAGCCGCTCCCGCCGCTTCCGGTCCAGACCGTACGCGTCCAGCGCCTCGACCTGCGCCGCCGCGGCGGTGAGGTCCTGCTGGAAGGGTACGTCCGCCGGGCCGGCCGTCCGCTGCCGCAGCCTCGCCCGCACCGCCGCGACCCGCGCCGCCGTGTAGTGGATCGAGGACTCCGGCACGGACTCCAGCGTGCGGACGGCGCCGGCCCGGTCGCCCGACGCGAGCTGGACGCGGGCCAGGCCGAACGCCGCGCTCACATAGCTCGGGTCCGTCGTCCACACCAGCCGGTAGTACTCGGCCGCGTTGTCCAGCTGGCCCAGCACCTCCGCGCACAGCCCGAGCGCGAGCTTCGGGGCGGGCTCGCCGGGGAACGCGTCGTAGACCGCGTCGAAGGCCAGCGCCGCGCTCTCGTGGTCGCCGGTGACGAGGGAGACGAGACCCCGGTACCAGACGACCCGCCAGTCGTCCCCGCGCTCACCTTCCAGTCCCCGCAGGGCGGTTGCCGCCGCGTCCTGGTCGCCGGTCTCCAGCCAGGCTCTCACCCGGCGCAGTCGCGTCTCCACCGAAGGGCTCGGTACGGCCTCCAGGGCGACCAGCAGCTCCCCGGACGCCGTCGCCGAAAGCCCCGCGAGGAAACCGGCGTTGGGGTCGGAGGGGTCGACGAGGGGGGTGGGGAGGGCGAGGGAGGCGGTGGGGGCGTCGGCGGGTTTGACCAGGGAGGCGGGGGCGGGGGAGGTGAGGGGGACGGGGGTGGAGACGGCGGGCGTCGCCGGACCATTCGATGGTGAAGTGGCCGCAGCCGCCTGGGAGTTGGCGGCCCTGTTGCCGACCGCGCGCGTGGGATCGCTGGACAGCGGCGCGCTCGGCAGCACGGCGTACGAGGTCCCGGACACGGCCGGTGCCGGCGTACTCGCCGGCCCGGTCCGCCGCGCCTCGCCGACTGCCGAACTCGCCGTCACCGCGACCGACTTCGGCGTCAGCAGCCGCGTGAAACGGCCCGCCTTCACCGTCCGCGCCCCCAGCCGCGAGACCTCGCCGTCCAGCCGGGGGAACAGCTCCGTGTCGGTGACGCGCAGCTCGGGGCCGAAGAGGGTCGAGAGGGCGGGGCGGGCGTGGCCGGTCTGGAGGGAGACGACCTCCCGCAGGACGCCGGTGAGCTGCTCGGCCATCTCCTGCGCGGAGGCGAAGCGGCGGGCCGGGTCGGGGTCGGTGGCGCGGACGAGGAGGCGGTAGAAGGACTCGTACGTCCGGAAGACCTCGATGTGGTCGGGGTCGGGCAGACAGTCCGCGAAGACCGTCGTGTAGCCCTGGAAGTCGAAGGTGAGGACGGCGAGCGTGCGGCCCACGGTGTACAGGTCGCTGGCCACCGACGGGCCGACCTCCGCCACCTCCGGCGCCTGGTAGCCGACCGTGCCGTAGATCGCCGACTCGTCGTCGTCCACCCTGCGGACCGCGCCCATGTCGATCAGCTTGAGCTGGTCCTCGGTCTGGATCGCGTTGTCGACCTTGAAGTCGCAGTACAGGAGGTTGCGGCTGTGCAGGTGCCCGAGCGCCTCCAGCGCCTCGATGCCGTACGCGCACGCCTGCTCCACCGGCAGCGGATCCCGCCGCCCGTCGGAAGCACGCCGCGCGTTGGCTATCTCCTTCAGGGACTTGCCGCCGACGTACTCCATGACGATGTACCCGTCGAGGGAGCCGGTGCGCTGGTCGAGGTGCTCGACGAAGTTGTAGATGCGGACGATGTTGGCGTGCTCGATCTCCGCGAGGAACCGCCGCTCGGAGATCGCCGCCTCCATCGCGTCCTGGTCCCCGGTGTCGAGGAGGCCCTTGAGGACGACCCACCGGTCCGCCACCGCCCGGTCCACCGCGAGGTAGATCCACCCGAGCCCGCCGTGCGCCAGGCATCCGGCGACCTCGTACTGGCCGTGCACCACGTCCCCGGCCTTCAGCTTGGGCACGAAGGAATAAGGGTGCCCGCACTTCGTGCAGAACCCCTCGGTCCGGCCCGTCCGCTCACCGCGCGAACGGCCCACCGGCGCACCGCAGTCGGAGCGCGAGCAGAACCGCTTGCGCTCCGGCACCTCGGGGTTGTCCAGCACCATCGCGCGCGGATCGGGCCTCGGCACCTGCGGCACCGACACGAGACCGGCCCCGAGCCGCGCCCGCCCCGACGACCCCGCCGACGCACCCGAACTGCGCACCGACACCGACCGGTTGCCCGTCCGCCCGGACAGCGACCGCGACAGCCGGCCCGACACGGAACGCCGGGACCGGGAGGACTGCGAACTCGGGGAGCTCTGGGTCCCCCGGGTGCCCTGGGAGGCCGAACTCGCCGACGGCGAGGGCGCGATGCCGCTCGTCGCGGGTGATCCCACCAGTCCTGTCGCCGACACCACGGGAGCCAACCCGCAGGTGTCGCAGTACAGTTCACCGCCGCCGACGTCCTCGTACGACCCCTCGCACCCTGGACGCTGGCAGCTCTGCCCCGCCTGACTCATGCCGTTCCCCCAGTCTGCCGGTCCCGCGGCGCCGTGAGCAGCTCCGCCGCCAGGCGCTGATAACGCAGGACGGCCTGTTCCGCGACCCGCAGATCACAGGGCGCGCTCCACAGCATCCGGCGCGCGGCGTCGTACCGCTCGACGAGGAACGGGTCCTCGGCGAGCCCCAGCCGGGCCACCTTCGCCTTGTACGCGTCGAGCCGCCCGCGCAGCTCCGCGCGGATCGCGAGCGGCGCCGTCACCGCACCCAACTGCTCGCGGGCGCGCTCCAGTTCGTCGTCCGCCTTCTCCTCCAGCGAATCGAGGAGCGGGGAGAGACGGTGCCACAGGCCCTGCCTGCGGTACTCGGCCGCCGCCGCCAACTGCTCCTGGAGCGCCGTCGGCGGGCCGTTCACCACGGGCACTTCCGTCGCCGCTATCTTCGCCAGCACCTCACCGCGCGCGGCCCGCGCCTCGGCGAGCGTGCGGTCGGCCCGCGAGAGGACGTCCCGCAGCCGCACCAGCCGCTGCTCGGCGTCCTGACGGACCGTCAGTACCGCGTCGATCTCCCGGCGCACGTCCTCCAGCGCGCGCGCCTCGCGGTCGTACACCGTGGTGTCCGGACGGCCGCCGCCCGGCGCCGAACTCCCCTTGGTGGGAACCCAGTAGGCCAGCGGGTCCGAGACGACCTGGGCGCGCAGGCCGGTCAGCGTGCGGGTGATCCGCTCCAGGTCGTCGCCCGAGGGGTGCTCGCCGGGGCGGACACCCACCGAGTGCGCGAGGCGGCGGGTGCGCTGCAACTCCGCGGCCAGTAAATCGATCCGGGCGGGCAGCGCCGACCAGACGGCGTCGGCGGCGACGACCAGGTCCAGCGAGGAGGCGTACAGCTCGTTCATCCGGTCCACCAGGGCGGCCAGCGAGAAGTGCTCCGCCAGAACTCCGGTGCCCGCCTGGGCGATCGGCTCGCCGCGCAGCAGTTCCGTCAGCTCCACGAGGTCCTCGCGGGAGGACCAGCGGCGCCGGGAGCGGATCTCGCGGGCCGAGCGCAGGGCGTCCGCGTACGCGTCGAAGTACGTCCACAGCAGGGATATCGCCGTGTCCGCCGCGGCCCAGCGCTCGCGTGTGACGCCGGTCAGCTCCGCGCCTTCGAGGAGACGCCGGCCCGCGTGGTCCTGGAGCGCCAGCAAGGAGGTCTCGATCGCCTCGTGCTCCTGGCCGAGCCGTGCCAGCGCACGGTCCACCTCGTCCCGGTCCATCACCGGACCAGGGGGTCCCGCGACGCCCATCGATCACCTCTTGTCGTTGCGTTGCCTGTGGATGCCGGTGCGGTCGATCTTCCCTGTCCGTGGGGCGGTCTAACTGGTGGGGAGGTAGGTGGGGTTCGCGGGGAGGTACCGCGCGAAGTCGGGTCCCATCGTCGGGGAGAGCCAGTTTCTGTATGCCTCCTGCCAGCCGACCGAACGGTACTCCGCCAGAATCTGGTTGACCCGGCTCACCAAGTCGATCGCGTCCTTCTTCATCGCGACGCCGTAGTACTCGGTGGTGAACGCGTTCCCCTTCAGCTGGACCGTCGGGTCCTGGGCCGCCTGGCTCGCCGCGAGGGCGGCGTCCGTGAGCACCGCGTCCGCCTCGCCGAGCTGGAGCCTCACCAGGCAGTCGAGCTGGTTCGGGACGACGAGGCGCTCGGCGCCCTGGTCGTTCTTGTCCAGCTCGCCCTCGGCGATCGACCCCTTCGCCACGCAGACCGTCCGGCCCGCGAGGCTCTTGTCGAACCCGGTGATCTTCGAGTCCGCCTTGGGCGCCAGGATCTGCTGGCCGGTCTTGAAGTAGGGGGCGGAGAACGCGACGTCGACGAGCCGCTTGCAGGTGATCGTCATCGTGCGGACGACCATGTCGACCCGGCCGTTCTGGATCGCCGCGATCCGCTCGTTCGTCGGGATCGCCTTGAACTGGACGGCGTCGGCGTCGCCCAGGATGTCCTTGGCGATGTGGTGCGCCAAGTCGATGTCGAAGCCTTCGAGCTGGGCTTTCTGGTTGTTCGGGTCGCGGTAGCCCCAGCGGTAGCTGTTCTGGTCGACGCCGACGACCAGCTTGCCCTTCGCCTTGATCGCCGCGATCGTCGGGCCGTCCGCCGAGGACGGCTTCGGCGTCCGGGTCTCCGGGTTCTTGCAGGTCTCGTCGGCGGCCTGGGTCCCCTGCGCGCCCTGGCTCCCGGGGGCGACCCTGCCGTCCCGGTGCTCCCTGGCCAGCGGCAGCAGCAGCGCGACGGCCAGCGCCAGGACTCCGACGAGGACCGCCATCGCGCCCACGCCGCCCCAGCCCTTGACGTTCTTGGCCCGCACCCGCATGGCTCCTCCCTCGCTCATCGGAACTCCGACAGTCTGCGGCCTATCCCGAGCACGGCACCCGCGGCGCCGAGCACGGCGAGGACGCCGGCGCCGAGGGGGAGGCCGGTGAAGGCGTCCCGGCCGTCGGTGGCGGCTTGCTCGAACTCGTCCTGTTCGTGGTCGAGGGCGCTGCCGAGGCTGTCGTCCACGGCGTCGAAGGACTGGCCGGTGGTGCCGGTGGGGCCGACGACCAGCTTCAGGGCGTCCGCGTAGTTGCCGTTCTCGTCCGCCGAACGGGCGTCGGTGTGGCGGGACTTCCACTCGGTCACGCTCTGCTGGGCGGCCCGGACCGGGGCCTCGCCCTGCGCGTCGTCGGCGTAGCCCGCCGCCTTGGCGAGGTGGGTGGTGAGCGCCCCCATCTCGGCCCCGTACTTCAGGTCGTACGTGTCCTTCTCCTGGTCTTCGCCTCCCACCTTGACCTTCGTGCTCTCCGCGCCCCGCGAGATCAGGGTCAGGTTCTCGTTCCCCCGCGCCTTCAGCGCCGCGATCCGGGCGTCGTGCAGCGCCGCCAGCGAACGCACGCCGTGGTCGTACGACTTGTTCAACTCCGCGCGGGCGACGCTGTGTCCGACGATCAGCCAGAGGATGACGACGGTGGTGGCGCCGGCCGCCGCGACCAGGCCGTGGCTCAGCACGCGGTTCGTCCGCCGGTACTCGCGGACCTGCGCCGCGGTGAGGGCGATGAGGGCGAGGACGCCGAGGGCCATCGCCGCCCAGGGGTAGGGCTTCGCGGCGGCGTAGTCGGCGTCGAGGCGGCGGTTCTCCTGCTCGTACAGGTTCTGGGCCGCGACGAGCATCTCGTCCTGCATCTTCTGGTTGGCGTACCGGAGGTAGGCGCCGCCGACGGGGAAGCCCATGCGGTTGTAGGTGCGGGCGCGCTCCACCAGGCCCTTGTAGACGGGCAGGGCGGTGTTGAGGGTGGTCAGCGCTCTCGCCGAAGGGGAGCCCTGTTCCGCGCTGTTCGCGGCCGTGACGAGTTTCTCGGCGGCCAGCGCGATGTTCTTCTCGTACCGCTTCCGGGACTCCGGGGTCTCCTGGCCGCCCGAGAGGAACGCGCTGGACGCGGCCGTGTTCGCCTCGGCGAGCGCGCGGTAGATGTCCGCGGCTTCGGACGTCAGCTTCTGGCTCTTGTGCAGGACGTCGTCCGCCGCGTCCGAACGGTCCGTCATCTGCCAGGCCGTGACGGCGCCGAACGCGATGACGAGCAGTGCGAGCACGGCGCCGATGATCCTGAGCCGGCCCGGCTCCGTCGTCGCCGCGCGCCTCAGCCGCTCACTGTTCTCCGCCCACGCGGTCCTGCGACCGCCGGCGCTCCCGCCGCCCGCCTCCGGCTTCCCCACTGCCGCCCTCCCCCATACTCCCGTCCGCGCCGCAAGTATCACCGCCCCGGCCTCTCCCGCGCACCGGGCTTCACTGGATCTTGATCGGTTTGTGTCACCACCTGCGCTTGAACCTTCTGCCCATGAATACGTCGGGAGCGTGTGTTCGGTTCCTTATGGGGGTGGGGTGGGGGGATCTTCAGGGTTGCCCTTAGGGGGCTCCTGCCCGACGCGTGGACCGTGACTGTTCAGCTCAGGCGGGTCACCCGACCGACGGCGACCTCCTCGTCACCGAGGCGATCCGGACACTGGGGGACGGAGTTCGGGGAACTCTGCGACGCGTATCGCGCGGGGTTCGGCGGGTGCGGTTGAGCTGCCGAACGTGTCCGGTCCCTACTTCCCCGCAGGCCGCGTGATCGGCGTCGTGGCCGCCACCTGCGGGGACTCCGTGTTGGAGAAGACGGACGGCGCCGCGACGGTGTCGGAGGGGTCGGCCGGGGGCTCTGCGGCGGAGGCCGCCGCGCCCCCCACCAACGGGATGCTCGCGGCGTCGAAGGCCCGCTTGATCCGCCAGCGGAGTTCGCGTTCCACGGCGAGCCGCTTGCCCGGCATGGTCCGCGCGGTGAGGTGGATGACCATGGAGTCCAGGAGGACGGAGTCGAGGCCCACGACGTCGATGGAGGACCAGAGCAGCTCGTTCCAGGGCTCCTCCTTGCTCATCCGCTCGGCGACCTCGGTGAGGGTGGCCTTGACGCGGTCGAGGTCCTCGGACGGCTTGACGGTGACGTCGACTCCGGCGGTGGCCCAGCCCTGCGACAGGTTGCCGATGCGCTTGACCTCGCCGTTGCGGACGTACCAGATCTCGCCGTCGGCGCCGCGCAGCTTGGTGACCCGCAGACCCACCTCGATGACCTCGCCGGTGGCGACCCCGGCGTCGATCTGGTCACCCACCCCGTACTGGTCCTCCAGGATCATGAACACGCCGGACAGGAAGTCCGTGACGAGGTTCCGCGCGCCGAAACCGATCGCCACACCCGCGACACCGGCGGAGGCGAGGAGGGGCGCGAGGTTGATCTGGAAGGTGGCGAGGACCATCAGCGCGGCCGTGCCCAGGATCAGGAACGAGGCGACCGAACGCAGCACCGAACCGATCGCCTGGGACCGCTGACGACGCCGCTCGACGTTGACGAGCAGCCCGCCGAGGGCCGTCCCGTCGACGGACTCGACCGTCCGGTTCATCCGGTCTATCAGCTTGGTGATCGCCCGCAGGACGACCTTCCGCAGCACCGCCGCGATGACGATGATCAGCAGCACCCGCAGCCCGATCGCGAGCCACGTCGACCAGTTCTCCTCGACCCAGCTCGCGGCGTTGGTCGCGCTCCGCTGGGCCTCCTGGATCGTCGGGACGGTGATGGCGGGTGACTCCGACGGGGACGGAGTGGGGGACACGGCTGATACCTCCAAGTACGGCGGCCCGAGGTCACGAAAAGGTCACCGTACGGGCAGGCACACCACACTAACGGGGCATTGCGCGGAGCCCCGTCCGATCCGCTCGACAGAGACCTGTCTCACCCGCGCTTGAAGGGTTCCGGCGCAGGACAGACATGAAATGTGGTCGAAAACACTCCCAGCCCGTTACCGGGACATGGTGGCGCGTCCACCAGGCAAGAGGGGAGACTGCTAGCAGATCGTCCCGGCGCGAGCCACGCGCCGCCGACGCCCAAGGAGGCATCCGTGCCGCATGTCCTGGTCCTCAACGCGTCGTACGAGCCCCTCGGCGTCGTACCGCTCCGCCGCGCGCTCGTCCTCGTCCTGGAGAACAAGGCAGTCTCCTTGGAGGAATCGGGCGCCTTTCTGCACAGCGCGACCGTCACGGTCTCCGCACCCAGCGTGGTCCGCCTCAAGCGATTCGTCCGGGTGCCCTACCGGGGCCCCGTCCCCCTCACCCGCCGCGCGCTGTTCGCGCGTGACGGGGGCCGATGCATGTACTGCGGTGGCGTCGCCACCAGTGTCGACCACGTCATCCCGCGCAGCCGAGGCGGCCAGCACGCCTGGGACAACGTGGTGGCCTCCTGCCGCCGCTGCAACCATACGAAGGCCGACCGCCACCTCACGGAGATCGGCTGGCGGCTGCGCCACAAACCCGCCCCACCCACCGGCCTGGCCTGGCGCATCATCGGGACCGGCCATAGGGACCCGCGCTGGCTGCCCTACCTGCGGCCATACGGCGCGGACGACGCACTCGCCCGGATCGACGGCATATCGGCCTGAGATCCGGGCTTTCGCATACCTGCCCCGGGAATCCCCTCGTGTTCCCGGGACAGGCAGGCAGGCGGGCAGGTGCGGTCGGGGCGGGTACTACGGGGTGTCCCGTACCTCTCCGGTACTACGGGACACCCCGTACCCCTCAGGTGTGCCGCAGTTCCCCCGGCCGCACCGCCCTCCCCAGCAACGGCAACGAGGTCGCCGCCGCCAGCAGGCACGCCCCGTACACCCCGAGGGGTACGAGCAGCGAGCTGTAGGCGACAGGGCTGTCCGCGAGAGCCCCGTACCAGACGCCGATCACCATCCCGCCCGCGCCCGCGAACAGCACCGCCGGGGCCAGCGGAAGGGCCGTCTCCAGCAGCAGTGCCCGCGCCAGCACCGTACGCGGCACCCCCGCCGCGACCTGCGCGGCGAGCCCCCGGCGCCGGCTCGCGAGGGACTCGGCGGCGCCGACGGCGAGGCCGGAGAGGGCGATGAGGAGGCCGAGCCCGATCGCGACGGCGGTGAGGTCGAGACCGGCGAGGTAGAAGTCGTCGCTCTCGGCGTACTCGCCGTGCCGCAGGATGTCGACGTGGACGGCGCGGATTCCGACGTACCCCGTTCCGACCACGGTGGTGAGCAGCACCGCCGCGTGCGTGCGGGCCGCGGACCACGGATCGTCCCGCAGGCGCTCCGCCGCGAGGAGGACGGTGGCGGTGCGGGCGCGGGCCGCGAGGAACCGCCCGGCGAGCCGGGCCATCGTCCCCGCGAGCCCCACCGCGCCGAAGCCCAGGGCCGAGACGAACAGGATGATGAACGCCGGGATCATGGCGCTGTCGATGTTCCTGGTCAGCAGGACGTGCGCCATGACCACGACCGCACCCACCGCGCCGAGAGGCAGCACCCACACCCTGAGCTCGGCCGACGGCCGGACCCTGCGCACCGACCCCAGCGGCGAGGCCACCACATGCCGCAGCGCGAACACCCCCACCCCCGCGCCGAGCAGCGGCACGACCAGCGCGACGACCCCCATCCCACCCCAGGTGGAGGACGTCGCCCCCGCCCACAGACTCGCCACCACGGACACGCCGACGACGCTGGCGGTCGGTTCAGCTCCAGCGCGTACTCCATCGGCAGCTCCTTCGCGATCGGCTCGACGAAGCCGCGCACGATCATCGCCATCGCCTCGAACTCGGTCA
>NZ_JBTYMC010000237.1:0-10469 GCF_054880855.1 Streptomyces sp. S6
CTGCCCGTCATCGCCGCGTCGGGCGCGGGCGGCGCCGGTCCGCTCGCGGGGATGCGGACGGCGCTGTCGCTGCTGGGCGCGGTCAAGGGGTTCCGGCCGGTGTACGACACCGACGCGGAGCAGCGGCGCACGGACGCGCTCGTGGCCGCCGCGGCTGTGCCCACGCTGCTCACCGCGCTGTACCGGCTGGGCGAGGGGCTCGAACCGGTCGAGCCGCGGCGGGACCTGTCGTACGCCGCGAACTACCTGTACATGTTGACCGGTACCGAACCCGATCAACATAAAGCCCGCGCCGTCGAGCAGTACTTGATCTCCACCATCGATCACGGCTTCAACGCGTCGACATTCACCGCGCGCGTCATTGCGTCAACAGGTGCGGACGTCGCCGCCTGCCTCGTCGGTGCCGTCGGCGCGCTCTCCGGCCCCCTGCACGGCGGGGCGCCCAGCCGTGCCCTCGACACCCTCGACGCGATCGGCACCCCTGACCGCATTGATCCCTGGATCCGGGAACATGTACAGGCGGGCGACCGCATCATGGGATTCGGTCATGCCGTCTACCGCACGGAGGACCCCCGCTCCCGCATGCTCCGCGAGATCGCCCAGCGCTTCGGAGGCTCGCGCGTCGCGTTCGCGGTCGAGGTGGAGCGCCAGGTCGAGGCGATCCTCGCCGAACTGAAGCCCGGCCGCGAACTCCACACCAACGTCGAGTTCTACGCCGGGGTCGTCATGGAACTCTGCGGCCTCCCCCGCGAGATGTTCACCCCGACCTTCGCCGCCGCGCGCGTCATCGGCTGGAGCGCGAACATCCTGGAACAGTCCCAGGACCCGAAGATCATCCGCCCGGCGGCACGGTATGTGGGACCGGAGGCGCCGGTGGCGGTACCGGTTCGCAACTGAACCGGACTGTGTCTCGTGGGTCGGTCATGCCTTGCGAGGTCCCGAGCCGACCACGTCGGAGAGGGCCGCACTCAGGGTGACGGAGATCGGTCTTCCGGGTTCGTGACTTCTCGCAGGGCCTGGTCGAAGTATCGAAAGAAACGCCCTTCCGGCCCATCCGGAGAAAGAAGCTGCTTCGCTTCCCGAGAGAGAACCCAGTACCGCTGGAAAATCGGACTTCTGAGCAGTCTGCGGGCATGCGCGATGATTTCTTCCTCCGGCATCTCACCCCACTCGTGATGAAGCAGGAGTTGGCTGTACGTGAGATTGGCAAAGAGGAACTGTCGTACGGTGGCCGGGTCCTGTCCGGGCCAGTCGTTCCACACTTCGGCGAGGGTGGGGTCGTTCATCTGCATCTGCGTGAGCTGGATATGCAACCCCCGCAGATCGGCCGCCGCGCTCCTGTGTAATTCTTCTCGGGATGCGATGAGTTCCTCCCGCTGGAGGGAGAGTTCCTCCCGTTGCAGCCGGAGTTCGCGTTGCTGGAAGGACAGTGTGACGACGAGGAGGAGTACGGCGATGCCGGAGAAGACGGCGCTGGCCGCACCGAAGTAGTCACCCAACGCGCTGCGCCGCGCAGCGGTCTGGAAGCCACCGTTGGCCTCCTCCACGCCGTCCAGGAGCCAGCCGCTGACCACGATCGAGACGATACCCACGAGGGCGATGCCGACAGTGGTCAGGGCGAACCATATGACGGATCTTCTTACCGAGTGCCACGCGGATTCCTGTACCAAGAAGCCCTCCCTGAAGTCGCACAGGAGACTTCCCCGGTGGGAAGGAAGGAAACGGGTTCGAGGAGAGCGCGAGGCATCGCATCAAGTTCCGAAAAGATATGTCACTCGATATCCGGAATATCTTTCTTGGCGCGCAACAGGGTTTCGCGAGTGATGATCACGATTCGTTCGTATTCGGCGCGCGACGCATCGGCCGGAAGGAGGGGGTCGAGCTCGGACGTGGCTTCACGTCCGATGACGGCGAAGCTTCCGTCCGAAAGCTCGAAGATGTCAGGGCAGGACTGGCCGGCGGCGCTGCCCCGTTCCCGAGGGGGGACTCCCATACGGCGCACGATCTTCACAGGGATATACCAACCTTATGGCTCGGAGAAAAGATGTGGGCATCCGAGCGCGGTGGTCTCCGGGCGGGCGTGTGCGGCGGAGTGGTCCGTCTCCGATCGCTGGGGTGTCTCGTCGGAGTGCCCGGATGGGGCCAGCGACAAGATATCCACTCCCTGGCTCGTGGAGGGTGGACTTGGTGTCGTGAAGTCGAGTGAAGTTGACAGTCGGTCAGGGCGAATCCTCCGCAGGAGGATTACCCACCACCCACCACTCGTCGGTGTCTGCGGCGTCGAGGTCCTGGATCAGTCCGTCCATCATGCGTCCCAGCACAGCCTCTTCGGAGGTGCTGGGCAAGCTCTTGCGATGCGGACCAGTGGCTTCCCAGTACTCGCGGAAGATCTGGTTCTGGCAGATGATCCGCAGGTGACCGTGGAGTTCTGCCTTGTTCATGGCGCCAATCCGATAGTAATACAAGGCATTCACGTACAAGGCGTTGGCGAAGAGGAACTGGCGCTGTTTCTGCGGCTCGACGACGGACTCGTAGGTGTCCAGCACCGCGGCCAGGGCCGGATCGTCCATGGCCTTGCAGAGCAGGTCGAAGTGGAGCCGGTGCTGTTCGGTGAGTACGGCGTGCCGACGGCGTCGTGCGACCGCCTTGAGCGCGGTCGTGAGACCCGTCTGTGCGGCTGAGCCGAACCCCCGTATCCCAAACTTCTGTGTGGCCATGTCAACCCCCGGTCCAGGCGGCCGTGCGCCGGTCGTCGGGGTGCGGGTGTGGTGACGGGGACCGGCGAAGCGGTGGGTGGCGCGTGCCGTCTCCCAGAGTGCCGAGCGGCTCTGATCGGCGGGGAGGCGGAGAAGAGGCGCACGGAAGGAAGCGAGGGTCGCACACCCCGGCGCCCTGCCTCACGTCTGCCCCGGACGAGCTGCTAACAATCGTTCACTTCGCGGTGATTCTTCCGGCTCGTATCCTGAGGTCGCAGACATTCCACCGCCGTGCTCCGGAGCGTGAACCGGCGTACGCGCAGGCGCGAAAGAGGTCGTACGTGGCGCAGGGCCGCACCCCGCAGCAGATCCCCGTCGTCGTCCTCGCCGGATTCCTCGGCTCCGGCAAGACGACCCTGCTCAACCACCTGCTGCACCGCAGCGGAGGCAGCCGGATCGGCGCGATCGTCAACGACTTCGGGGCGATCGAGATCGACGCCATGGCCGTCGCAGGCGCCCTCGGCGACTCCACCGTCTCCCTCGGCAACGGCTGCCTGTGCTGCGCGGTCGACGCGAGCGAACTGGACTCCTACCTGGCCCGCCTGGCCGCGCCCGCCGTCGGAGTCGACGTCATCGTCATCGAGGCGAGCGGCCTCGCCGAACCCGGTGAACTCGTCCGGATGATCCTCGCGAGCGAACACCCGGCGATCGAGTACGGCGGGCTCGTCGAGGTCGTCGACGCCGCCGAGTTCGACGTCACCCGCGCCAGGCACCCCGAGATCGACCGGCACCTCGGCCTCGCCGACCTCGTCGTCGTCAACAAGCTGGACCGCGCGCACGACGGGGAACGTGTGCTCGGGCTCGTTCGTTCACTGGCCGGGAGCGCGGCCGTCGTCCCCGCCCGTTACGGCCGCGTCGACCCGGAGTTCCTCTTCGACTGCCGGCCCGGCGAGGAGCGCATCGGGCAGCTCTCGTTCGACGACCTGCACCGGCACGACGACCCGCACGGCCACGACGGCGGCCACGCGGACCACCTGCACGCCGCGTACGACAGCCTCTCCTTCACCGCGACCGCACCCCTCGACCCGCGCCGCCTGATGGCGTTCCTGGACGGCCGGGCCGAAGGGCTGTACCGCATCAAGGGGTACCTCGACCTCGGGCCGAGCGACCCCCTCAACCGCTATGCCGTGCACGCGGTCGGACGGTTCCTCAGGTTCGTCCCGGAGCCCTGGGGCGAGGACGAGGAACGGCGCACACAGCTCGTCCTGATCGGCACCGGGATCGACCGTGAGGCGCTCGACAAGCAGCTCCACGCGTGCGTGCAGGACGCCCCACAGGCCGACGAGCGCGGCATGTGGGGCGTCCTGAGGTACGTACGCGACCCGGAGGGCGAACAGGAGGCCGCCGAGGACTTCCCCGATGGCCTCCCGGAACTCGCCGAACCCGACGAGGACTTCTCCGCGCCCGGCGAGGACTAGAACGGCCCCGCGACCACCGCCACCGTCTTCGGCAGCGACACCCCCGACCCGTCCCGCCGCGGATCGATCTCCGGCAGCTCGGCGGGCATGCCGTTCTTCTGCGCCGCCCGCGCGGGAACCGCCCCCGCCCAGGCGACCGACAGGCAGTCCTCGCCCTTCAGGAACCGCTGGCAGCGCACGCCGCCGGTCGCACGCCCCTTGCGGGGGTACTGGTCGAACGGGGTCAGCTTGGCAGTCGTCTGCACGGAATCGTCCAGCGTGCCGCGCGAGCCCGCGACGGTGAACACCATGGCGTCCGCCGCGGGGTCGACGGCGGTGAACGAGATGACCTTCGCGCCGTCCGTCAGCTTGATGCCCGCCATACCGCCTGCCGGACGGCCCTGCGGGCGCACCTGGGACGCCTGGTAGCGCAGCAACTGGGCGTCGTCCGTGATGAAGACGAGGTCCTCCTCGCCCGTGCGCAGCTCGATCGCGCCGACGATCCGGTCGCCCTCCTTGAGGGTGATGACCTCCAGCTCCTCCTTGTTGGCCGGGTAGTCCGGCACCACGCGCTTGACGACGCCCTGTTCCGTGCCGAGCGCGAGGCCCGGCGACGACTCGTCCAGCGTCATCAGACAGACCAGCGTCTCGCCGTCCGTCAGCGACACGAACTCCGAGACCGGGGCGCCGCCCGAGAGGTTGG
Organism: Streptomyces sp. S6; assembly: GCF_054880855.1. Classification (NCBI taxonomy): domain Bacteria; kingdom Bacillati; phylum Actinomycetota; class Actinomycetes; order Kitasatosporales; family Streptomycetaceae; genus Streptomyces; species Streptomyces sp. S6. The sequence goes on from NZ_JBTYMC010000237.1 coordinate 4,857, forward strand.
GTACCGCTGCCGTGTCCGGGAGCTGCGGGAGGTCGACGACGTTGATCCGCAGGAGCCGGCCCTCCGAGGTCACCGCCCCGATCTCGCCGCGCGCCGTCGCGGGCACCGCGGAGACGATCACGTCGTGCTTCGCGCGCGTGGCACCGTCCTCCGCCGCGAAGGGTTCGCCGTTCGCCGTGCGGGCCAGCAGGCCCGTCGACGACAGGAGTACCCGGCACGGGTCGTCCGCCACCTGGAGCGGCACGGCGGACGCGGTGGCGCCCGACGACTCCAGCAGGACCGTACGCCGCTCGGTGCCGAACTTCTTCGCGACCGCGGCCAGTTCGGCCGAGACGAGCTTGCGCAGCTCGGTGTCCGACTCCAGGATGCGGGTCAGCTCGGCGATCTCCGCGTTCAGCCGCTCCTTCTCCGACTCCAGCTCGATCCGGTCGAACCGGGTGAGCCGGCGCAGCGGGGTGTCCAGGATGTACTGCGTCTGGACCTCCGACAGCGAGAAGCGCTCCATCAGGCGCTCCTTCGCCTGCGCGCTGTTGTCGCTGGAGCGGATCAGCCGGATGACCTCGTCGATGTCGACGAGGGCCGTCAGCAGGCCCTCCACCAGGTGCAGCCGGTCACGGCGCTTGCCGCGCCGGAACTCGCTGCGGCGGCGGACGACGGTGAAGCGGTGGTCGAGGTAGACCTCCAGGAGCTCCTTGAGGCCCAGCGTCAGCGGCTGGCCGTCCACCAGGGCGACGTTGTTGATGCCGAAGGACTCTTCCATCGGAGTCAGCTTGTAGAGCTGCTCCAGGACGGCCTCCGGGACGAAGCCGTTCTTGATCTCGATGACCAGCCGCAGGCCGTGCGCGCGGTCGGTGAGGTCCTTGACGTCGGCGATGCCCTGGATCTTCTTCGAGCCGACGAGGTCCTTGATCTTGGCGATGACCTTCTCGGGGCCGACGGTGAAGGGCAGTTCGGTGATGACGAGGCCCTTGCGGCGGGCCGTCACGGTGTCGACCGCGACCGTCGCCCGGATCTTGAACGTGCCCCGGCCCGTGTCGTACGCGTCCCGGATGCCGGCCAGGCCGACGATCCGCCCGCCCGTCGGCAGGTCGGGGCCCGGGACGAACTTCATCAGGGCGTCGAGGTCCGCGTTCGGGAAGCGGATCAGGTGGCGGGCGGCGGCCACGACCTCGCCGAGGTTGTGCGGCGGCATGTTCGTCGCCATGCCGACCGCGATCCCCGAGGAGCCGTTGACCAGGAGGTTCGGGAAGGCGGCCGGCAGCGCCACCGGCTCCTGCTCCTGGCCGTCGTAGTTCGGGGCGAAGTCGACCGTGTCCTCGTCGATCGACTCGGTCATCAGGCTCGTCGCCTCGGCCTGCCGGCACTCGGTGTACCGCATCGCGGCCGGCGGGTCGTCGTTGCCCAGGGAGCCGAAGTTGCCGTGGCCGTCGACGAGGGGCACGCGCATGGAGAACGGCTGCGCCATGCGCACCAGCGCGTCGTAGATCGACGCGTCGCCGTGCGGGTGCAGCTTGCCCATCACCTCGCCGACGACGCGGGCGCACTTGACGTAGCCGCGGTCGGGGCGCAGACCCATCTCGTTCATCTGGTACACAATCCGGCGATGCACCGGTTTCAGACCGTCGCGGGCGTCGGGCAGGGCGCGGGAGTAGATGACCGAGTAGGCGTACTCGAGGAAGGAGCCCTGCATCTCGTCGACGACGTCGATGTCGAGGATCCGCTCCTCGAACGAGTCGTCGGGCGGTGGGGTCTTCGTGCTGCGGCGGGCCATCGCTGCCGGCTCCTCTTTTCTGGTCGCTTACCTGCGGGGCGCTCAAGTCGGTGCCGGGCGGGCCGGGTTGCCCGCTGCCCCTAAGAGCCCTGGCCCCGGGAGGGCCGGACTCGCTCGTGCGTGAGGTGTCTCAAGGGTCTGACGTCGACCATTGTGGACCGTGGCACTGACAACGCGGGCCAAGGCCCGGTGCCGCGGACCCGGCCGGACGAGCACGAGCCGTTCCCCCGCGGTCGCCCGCAGGTTACGCGATCCGCTCTCGGCGTACGTCCGCCGGGAACTTCGCCGACCGTCCGCACGCTTGCATACAGTGACAGGACCGGCAGGAAACTCCGCGGTTCGACGACCGCGTCCGCGATCGAAGGGACGTACATGCCCATGGGTCACACGGCCACCGCCCAGGCAGGCTCCGGGGGCCTGACAGCGACCGAGCACCGCCTGGCCAACGGCCTGCGCGTGGTGCTCTCCGAGGACCATCTGACCCCCGTCGCGGCGGTGTGCCTCTGGTACGACGTCGGCTCGCGCCACGAGGTCAAGGGCCGCACAGGCCTCGCCCACCTCTTCGAGCACCTGATGTTCCAGGGCTCCGCCCAGGTCAAGGGCAACGGCCACTTCGAGCTGGTCCAGGGCGCCGGCGGCTCCCTCAACGGCACCACCAGCTTCGAGCGCACCAACTACTTCGAGACCATGCCCGCCCACCAGTTGGAGCTCGCCCTCTGGCTGGAGGCCGACCGCATGGGCTCCCTGCTGGCCGCCCTGGACGACGAGTCCATGGAGAACCAGCGCGACGTCGTCAAGAACGAGCGCCGCCAGCGCTACGACAACGTCCCCTACGGCACCGCGTTCGAGAAGCTGACCGCTCTCGTCTACCCGGACGGCCACCCCTACCACCACACGCCGATCGGCTCGATGGCCGACCTCGACGCGGCGACCCTGGAGGACGCGCGCGCGTTCTTCCGCACCTACTACGCGCCGAACAACGCGGTCCTCTCGGTGGTCGGCGACATCGACCCGCAGCAGACGCTCGCCTGGGTCGAGAAGTACTTCGGCTCCATCTCCGCGCACGACGGCAAGCCCGAGCCGCGCGACGGCTCCCTGCCGGACGTCATCGGGGGTGAGCTGCGCGAGGTCGTCGTCGAGGAGGTCCCCGCGCGCGCGTTGATGGCCGCCTACCGGCTCCCCGAGGACGGCACGCGCGCGGGGGACGCGGTGGACCTCGCGCTCACCGTCCTCGGCGGCGGCGAGTCCTCCCGCCTGTACAACCGCCTCGTACGGCGCGACCAGACGGCCGTGACGGCCGGGTTCGGCCTGCTGCGGCTCGCCGGGGCGCCCTCCCTGGGCTGGCTGGACGTCAAGACGTCCGGGGACGTCGAGGTGCCCGTCATCGAGGCCGCCATCGACGAGGAGCTCGCCCGGTTCGCCGAGGAGGGCCCGACGGCCGAGGAGATGGAGCGCGCGCAGGCCCAGCTGGAGCGCGAGTGGCTGGACCGGCTCGGCACCGTCGCCGGCCGCGCGGACGAACTGTGCCGGTACGCCGTCCTGTTCGGCGACGCGCAGCTCGCCCTCACGGCCGTGCAGCGCGTGCTGGAGATCACGCCCGAGGAGGTCCGGGAGGTCGCGCAGGCCCGGCTGCGGCCCGACAACCGCGCGGTGCTCGTCTACGAGCCCAAGCACCCCGACACCGAGGAGGACGCGGACGTCCCCGGGGACCCCGCGCGCGAGGCGACCGTAGAGGCCGGCGACGACAACGAGGAGACGGCCAAGTGACCGAGCAGCTCGCCACGATGGACTTCCACCCGCAGCCCCAGGCGGGCGAGGCCAAGCCCTGGGCGTTCCCCGCGCCCGAGCGCGCCGCCCTCGCCAACGGGCTGACGGTCCTGCGCTGCCACCGCCCCGGCCAGCAGGTCGTCGCCGTCGAGGTCCTCCTCGACGCGCCCCTGGACGCCGAGCCGACCGGCCTGGACGGCGTCGCGACGATCATGGCGCGGGCCTTCTCCGAGGGCACCGACCGGCACTCCGCCGAGGAGTTCGCCGCCGAGCTGGAGCGCGCGGGCGCCACGCTCGACGCGCACGCCGACCACCCCGGCGTCCGGCTCAGCCTGGAGGTCCCGGCCTCCCGGCTCGCCAAGGGGCTCGGGCTGCTCGCCGACGCCCTGCGCGCGCCCGCGTTCGCCGAGGGCGAGATCGAGCGGCTGGTGCGAAACCGGCTCGACGAGATCCCGCACGAGCTGGCCAACCCGTCCCGGCGGGCCGCCAAGGAACTGTCCAAGGAACTGTTCCCGGCCGACGCGCGCATGTCGCGCCCGCGCCAGGGCACCGAGGAGACCGTCGAGAAGATCGACGCCGCCGCCGTCCGCGCCTTCTACGGCCGGCACGTGCGCCCCGCGACGGCCACCGCGGTCGTCGTCGGCGACCTGAACGGCATCGACCTCGACGCCCTGCTCGGCGAGACCCTGGGCGCCTGGACGGGCTCCTCGGCGCAGCCCCGGCCCGTCCCGCCGATCACCGCGGACGACACCGGGCGCGTCGTCATCGTCGACCGGCCGGGCGCCGTCCAGACGCAGCTGCTGATCGGCCGGATCGGCGCCGACCGGCACGACCGCGTGTGGGCCGCGCAGGTGCTCGGCACGTACTGCCTCGGCGGGACCCTGACGTCCCGTCTGGACGCCGTCCTGCGCGAGGAGAAGGGCTACACCTACGGCGTGCGCGCCTTCGGGCAGGTCATGCGGTCCGCGCCCGACGGCTCCGGCGCCTCCATGCTGGCCATCAGCGGCTCCGTGGACACGCCCAACACCGGTCCCGCCCTCGCGGACCTGTGGACCGTCCTGCGCACGCTCGCCGCCGAGGGCCTCACGGACGCCGAGCGCGACTTCGCCGTCCAGAACCTCGTCGGTGTGGCGCCGCTCAAGTACGAGACCGCCGGGGCCGTCGCAGGGACGCTCGCCGACCAGGTCGAGCAGCACCTCCCGGACGACTTCCAGGCGACCCTGTACCGCCGGCTCGCCGCCACGGGCACCGTCGAGGCGACCGCCGCCGCCGTCAACGCCTTCCCGGTCGACCGCCTCGTCACGATCCTCGTCGGTGACGCGAAGGAGATCCAGGAACCGGTCGAGGCTCTCGGCATCGGCCCGGTGCGGGTCGTGACGGCCGAGTAGGCACCAGCGGGCACGCGCGCGTGGGGGACGCCGGACATCCGGCGTCCCCCACGCGCGTGTTCACCGTTCGCACAGCGACACCCTTCCCGAACGCGCTTTCCCGAAGACGGCCGGGGATGACCGTTTCCTCCCGGAGGGTTCGGCTCTGGCCTGTGGTGTGCGCTACAAAAACCGCTGTGCGTTTGGGAATCGACGGTGGCCCCTCTAGCGTCGTCCGGGCTGTTCGTCGGGCAGTACGCCGCACACCGCGGCACCGGACAGCGATCGCCGAGTCCCCCTACGGCGCGAGCCGGGGGAGCCGGGGACCCACACCGTCCCTGGGGTGAATCGGGCGCCCGCGCCCGTAGGAGACCTTCCTGCTCCGAACCCGTCAGCTAACCCGGTAGGCGACAGGGAAGGAAAGGACGAACTCGATCCCATGGCGTTCACCTGCGCCCCCGGCAGGCGCCGCAAGGCGGGCCGGATGCAGCGTACGACCGCCCGCGCGGCGGGCATAGCGGCGCTGACGACCTCGGCGCTGGCCGCCGGCTCTCCCCCCGAACCGACCGCCGCGAACACCGTCGTGGCCATGGACGACACCGTCACCATGCGCCTGGACACCGTCGCCGCGCTCGCCGACGACCACGCGGCCGTGCAGGAGCAGGCCGTCCAGCGGGCGGCGACCCGCGCGCGGAACGAGGCGGTGCG
>NZ_JBTYMC010000238.1:0-10353 GCF_054880855.1 Streptomyces sp. S6
AAGCCCGCCGCCGCGGGCGCCGACAGCCCCTACGCGTGAGGAGCCCCATGACCGACGAGCCCCAGCCCGCGTCCGACCGGCCCCTGTACGACGAACTCCTCGGCCTGGCCCGGGAAGCCGCCGCCCGCGCGGGCACCCTCCTGCGCGACGGCCGCCCCACCGACCTCACGGTCGCCCACACCAAGTCCAGCGCCGTCGACGTGGTCACCGAGATGGACATCGCGGCCGAGAAACTCATCACCGGCCTGATAGGCGAACACCGCCCCGACGACGGCTTCCTGGGCGAGGAGGGCGCCTCCGCGGCCGGCACCTCCGGGGTGCGCTGGATCATCGACCCCCTCGACGGCACCGTCAACTACCTCTACGGCCTCCCCAGTTGGGCCGTCTCCATCGCCGCCCAGCAAGACGGCGAGACGGTCGTCGGAGTGGTGTACGCGCCGCTGCGGGGCGAGACGTACGAGGCCGTGCGCGGCAAGGGTGCCTGGATCACGGCCGACGGGCGGGAACCCCGTCCGCTGACGGTCCGTGAGGCGCCCCCGCTGGAGCGGGCCCTGATCTCCACCGGCTTCGGCTACACCATCGAACGCCGCACCTCCCAGGCGGCCGTGGCCGCCGCCCTGATCCCCCAGGTCCGCGACATCCGCCGGGGCGGCTCGGCCGCCATCGACCTCTGCGACGTCGCCGCGGGCCGCCTGGACGGCTACTACGAACGCGGCCTGAACCCCTGGGACTACGCGGCTGGCGACCTCATCGCGCGGGAGGCGGGCGCGCTCACGGGCGGCCGCAAGGACACCCCCCTCTCGACGGAGCTGACGATCGCGGCTCCCCCCGGGGTCTTCACCCCCCTCCAGGAACTCCTGGAGGACCTCGGCGCCTGGCGGGACTGACACCCTCCCGTGAACGGCGAGAGCCCCCGGCGCTGGATTCGCCGGGGGCTCTCGTCTCACACAGGGCGGCAGAGCTACGCGCCGACCTCGACACCGTGCTCCGCGGCGAGCCGCCGCAGATCGTCGAGTTCCGCCTGCTCCACCTCGACGAGGAAGTCGTCCCCCTCGTCACGTGCACGGCTCAGGTCGGTTTCGGTCGCCCTTATGCGCTGAAGGAGTCCTGTAGTGAAAGCGTCCATGCTGCGCCCCCTCGTCCTGGGTCGTGGGTCGATGGCACGGGGGTGTGCCAGTCGGAAGGGGCGATCACGTCTGCGGCAGATGCCCAGCACACCGGACGCGCTGGGTGGCGACGGTGCCGAACACCCACGTCCGCTCTGGCGAGACGAAAAGAAAGCGGCCGTACCGCACGGGAGTGCGGCACAGACAGAGTGTGATCGCGGGGTATAGCGCTTCCTCCCCCCGCTCCCTTCCAGGGAAACCTCAACCCGGCGAGAAAATCTGGCATTCCCGGACCCCACACCTCCATTTCATCCGGCGCTCACCGGTCCTCCGCACGGAGCCCTCCTCCGCCTTACAGCCGACTTATGGCCGAAAAGGGCAGGATGGGACTCACAGATGCTGGAAACCCCTGCCCGTGCGCTCGGACAGCTACGCGGGTGGACACAGGAAGGACAAGCGACGTGCGCGTACTCGTCGTCGAGGACGAGCAACTGCTCGCCGATGCGGTGGCCACCGGACTGCGCCGGGAGGCCATGGCCGTCGACGTCGTGTACGACGGTGCGGCGGCCCTGGAGCGCATCGGCGTCAACGACTACGACGTGGTCGTCCTCGACCGCGACCTCCCGCTCGTCCACGGCGACGACGTCTGCCGCAAGATCGTCGAACTCGGCATGCCCACGCGCGTGCTGATGCTGACGGCCTCCGGCGACGTCAGCGACCGTGTCGAGGGCCTGGAGATCGGCGCCGACGACTACCTGCCCAAGCCGTTCGCGTTCAGCGAGCTGATCGCGCGCGTGCGCGCGCTGGGCCGGCGTACGAGCGTGCCGCTGCCGCCGGTCCTGGAGCGCGCGGGCATCAAGCTGGACCCGAACCGCCGGGAGGTCTTCCGGGAGGGGCGCGAGGTGCAGCTGGCGCCCAAGGAGTTCGCGGTGCTGGAGGTGCTGATGCGTTCCGAGGGAGCCGTCGTGTCGGCGGAACAGCTCCTGGAGAAGGCGTGGGACGAGAACACGGACCCGTTCACCAACGTCGTCCGGGTCACGGTCATGACGCTGCGGCGCAAGCTCGGTGAGCCTCCCGTCATCGTGACCGTGCCCGGTTCCGGCTACCGGATCTGATCCACGTGGCCGCGACACCCGCGCCTCCCCAGGCGCCCCCCAAGCCCACCTGGGACCCCCGCCGTCCCGAGCCGTTCCCGTGGCTGCGTCCGACGATCCGGATACGGCTCACGCTGCTGTACGGCGGCATGTTCCTGATCGCCGGCATCCTGCTGCTGTCGATCATCTATCTGCTGGCCGCGCAGGCGATCAACACCGGGAACCAGCCACCGTTCAAGATCATCACCGGCAGCAAGATGAACGTGACGAGTTCGTACTGCCCGGCGGTGAACGCGGCGTCCAACGCCGACGGAGAGGTGTCCCTCTCGACGTTCAACGCGGCGATCAGCGCCTGTATCGACCAGCGCCGCCAGGACGCCCTGGACAACCTCCTCAGCCGCTCCCTGCTGGCCCTCCTGGGGCTCGCGGTGATCGCGTTCGCCTTCGGGTACGCGATGGCGGGCCGGGTGCTCACACCGCTCGGCCGCATCACGCGCACCGCGCGCGCGGTCGCCGGTTCGGACCTGTCCCGCCGTATCGAGCTGGACGGCCCGGACGACGAGCTGAAGGAGCTGGCCGACACCCTGGACGACATGCTGGAGCGCCTCCAGCGGGCGTTCACGGCGCAGCAGCGGTTCGTCGGGAACGCCTCCCACGAACTGCGCACGCCGCTCGCCATCAACCGGACGCTGCTGGAGGTCCATCTCTCGGACCCCGGGGGGCCCGTGGAGCTCCAGCAGCTCGGCAAGACCCTGCTGGCCACCAACGAGCGCAGTGAGCAGCTCGTGGAGGGCCTGCTGCTGCTCGCGCGCAGCGACAACCAGATCGTCGAGCGCAAACCGGTGGACCTCGCGGAGGTCGCCAAGCAGGCGATCGACCAGGCGCACGGCGAGGCGCAGGCCAAGGGCGTCGAGATCCGGGGCGAGCGGCGCAGCGCCGTCGTCCAGGGCAACGGCGTCCTGCTGGAGCGGATCGCGCTGAACCTGGTGCAGAACGCGGTGCGCTACAACGTGCCGGAGGACGGCTGGGTGGAGGTCACCACCGAGGTGCTGCACGGACAGGCGGTGCTGGTCGTGTCGAACACCGGGCCGGTGGTCCCGGCGTACGAGATCGACAACCTCTTCGAGCCGTTCCGGCGGCTGCGCACGGAGCGCACGGGCAGCGACAAGGGGGTGGGGCTCGGGCTGTCGATCGCGAGGTCGGTGGCGCGGGCGCACGGCGGGCACATCGCGGCCCAGCCACGGGAGGGAGGGGGACTGGTGATGCGTGTCACCCTGCCCCTCTGAGATCATGGGGCCGACACACGCGAGGGTGTTCGCTTTACGCGGAATTTTCGGGGCTTCTTCCCCGTGCTCATGTGTGTGATCGATCACAAGGGCGAATTTCCGGCCATCTACTCACCGTGATCATGAAGGTCGTCGTATGGCCCGGAAAATCCGGGTTTTCGGGGGTCCTGATGACGGGAAGTACACGGTGGGACGCCTTTGAAGTGCGACATTCGGACCGTGTACGGTCCCGATCGCCAACCGACCCGATCACCCGCGAGGGCTCCGGTCGGGTGTCGATTGAGTAACAGACCTTGATGTGAGGCAAAATCTCCGCCTCAAGGCGGGCACAAGTCCGGCCTCTCACGCGTTACGTGCGCTGGAGACACCTCATTCACCCAGAGGGGGAGAGCGAATATGGCAACCGATTACGACACCCCACGCAAGACCGACGACGATGTCGACTCCGACAGCCTTGAAGAGCTGAAGGCCCGGAGGAACGACAAGTCGGCCTCTTCGGTCGACGTCGACGAGTTCGAGGCCGCCGAGGGCCTCGAACTGCCCGGAGCAGACCTCTCGAACGAGGAGCTGGCTGTCCGGGTGCTGCCCAAGCAGCAGGACGAGTTCACCTGCATGAGCTGCTTCCTGGTGCACCACCGCAGCCAGCTGGCCCGCGAGAAGAACGGTCAGCCGATCTGCCGCGACTGCGACTGAGGGAGGGTCGGCCGTGACTGGCTCGACCTCTCCTCGGAAGCGCCGCTTCCCCTTGCGGAAAGCGGACAAAGGGCCGTACGAGTACGACCCTCTCGGCGTGCGTGACGACGAGCGAGGTTCATCCGAAGCAGGATCGACCTCGCTCGAACCGGCCGGGACCGGAGCCTCAGGGCTCCCGGCACCGGAACAGAGCACCGCGGCCGTCGCCAGGCGGTCGGCCGCGGTGATCAGGGACAGGGCCCGGGACCTGGCCCGGGAAGGCGTCCACAAGGGCCGCAGCCGGGCGAAAGCGGGTCTCGGGTACCTCGCCGACCGGATCATCGAGATCGCCCCCAGAATCCCCGTACGCGACCTCCGGACGCTCCAGCGGCAGTTCCCCGGTCTCGGACCCGAGGAACTCGCCGACAAGCTCGTGGCGGGCGCCGCGAACGCCTCGGCGACCGTCGGCGCGGGCGTCGGCGCCGCCGCCATGCTGCCCGTCCCGCCCGCGATGCCCGCGGAACTGGCGGCGGAGATCACCGGCGTCGCCGCGATCGAACTCAAATTGATCGCCGAACTCCACGAGGTGTACGGCCTGCGCCCGCCCGGCGGCCTCAAGGACCGCAGCACCGCCTACCTGCGCTCCTGGTCCGGCGAACGCCGCGTGGACATCCTCAAGCCGTCCTCCGTGAACTCCGCGCTCGGCGGCCAGATGAAGCGCGAACTGCGCCAGCAGATCATGAAGCGCATGGTGCGCAACCTGCCGAACCTGGTCCCCTTCATGGTGGGCGCCGCCGTCGGGGCCGTCATGAACCGAAGAGACACCAGAAAACTCGCCGCGAAACTCCGCGAGGACCTCAGAGAGCGCCAGGTCCCCTGGGACGCCCTGCCCGCCCTCCCGCCCCTGGAGAAACCGGCCGACCCGCTCGTCATCGACGAACGGTCCGGAAAGAAGTCGCTCGGGCGCTGACGGCGTCCTAGACGGTGGCCTCGCGGGCCTCCTTGAGGGCCTGGGCCAGCCGCTGCGGCTCCCGGGTCGACAGATACAGGTACGGCGTCGGGTCCTCGGGGTCGGTCACGAGCACGCGCAGCGCGCCCGGGATGTACGCCCGCAGCAGCAGGTACGCGCGCGTGTCCGCCTTGTACGTGCGCCAGGCGCGCGCCTCCTCCTGGTCCAGGACCTCCGCCTCGCCGAGCGCCGTGACGGGGATCTTCGCGTCCCCGGCGATCAGGAAACCGCCCACCACGCGGATGCGCGGCGAGCCGTACGCGCTGGCCACGACAGCCGCCACCGCCGTACCGCCGACCAGGCCGCCGAACAGCGGCAGGGGGCCGAACGGCAGCAGGACCAGAGCGCACGCGACGCCCACGAGGAAGGACAGGAACCACCACGAGCGAGGGGCGGTGAGGCGTTCTTCGTACGGGGCCGTGGAGAGCTGCATGGGCCAAGCTTGGCACGGGGAACGGGCACCGCCGGGGCCGGGGCGGGGCGCGTGGAGGTGACCGGCGGGTAAGAGCGGTGAGCACAGGGGGGCCGAGGGTGAGGGGCGGGCGGGTAAGGTCTGCGGCTGTGAGTGGTACTTCCGCAGCTCTTCAGCCTCCGGCCGGCGCCCTGGAACCGGTGCGGCACCCCGACGCTCCCGCGCCCGGTGAGCTTCTGGGCACCCACTACGAACACTGTTTCGGATGCGGTGCGGGCCAGGCCCACGGACTCCACCTCGCGCCCCGCGCGGGAGAGGGCGTCTCGGCGAGCGCGGAGTTCGCCGTACGCCCCGCCCACCAGGGCGCCCCCGGCCTCGCCCACGGCGGGGTGCTGACCGCCGCGCTCGACGAGCTGCTCGGCTCGCTGAACTGGCTGCTGCGCACCATCGCCGTCACGGGCCGGCTGGAGACCGACTTCGTGCGGCCCGTCCCCATAGGGACGACGCTCCACCTGGCGGGCCGGGTCAAGGCGGTCGACGGGCGGAAGGTCTACTCCACGGCGACCGGCCGGATCGGCGGCCCCGACGGGCCCGTCGCCGTCCGCGCGGACGCCCTGTTCATAGAGGTCGGGGTCGCGCACTTCGCGGACCACGGCCGGGCGGAAGAGATCCGGGCCGTACGGGACGACCCGGACCTGATGCGGCGCGTACGCGCCTTCGAGGTGAACCCGTGAGCCGTGAACCCCTGAACGTGCGGATCAGGCGCGTCGACCCCGGCGTACCGCTCCCCGCGTACGCGCAGCCCGGTGACGCGGGAGCCGATCTGCGCACCACCGAGGCGTGCGAGCTGAAGCCCGGAGAACGGGCCGTGCTGCCCACCGGGATCGCCATCGCCCTCCCCGAGGGCTACGCCGCTTTCGTGCACCCCCGCTCCGGGCTCGCCGCCCGGTGCGGAGTCGCCCTTGTGAATGCCCCGGGGACGGTTGATGCCGGGTACCGTGGGGAGATCAAGGTGATCGTGGTGAATCTCGATCCGCGCGAGGCGGTGCGGTTCGAGCGCTTCGACCGGATTGCCCAACTGGTCGTCCAGCAGGTCGAGAGGGTCCGCTTCCAGGAGGTCGCGGAACTTCCCGGCTCGGCTCGGGGCGAGGGGGGCTTCGGGTCCACCGGCGGCCACGCCGCGGTGGGGACGGACAGTACGACCGGTGACGCCGCCACGGGCGGCACAACGGGTGGGAATCGATACGCTTCGGTCGTATCCGACCGGGAAGGACAGTGACGTGTTCGGACGTCGCAAGAAGAAGGATGCCGCCGAGGGCGCGGCCGGCGAGGCCGAGCAGGTCGTCGACAGCGTCGACACTGAGGCGGACGACACCGACGGGCTCCCGCGCGAGCGCGCGCGGCTCGAACCCGAGCCCCGGCCCGACGGCCCCTGGGACGACACCGAGGTGAGCGACCCCGCCGAGGGCCGCGTCGACCTCGGCGGGCTCTTCGTGCCCGGCGTCGACGGCATGGAACTGCGGGTCGAGGTCGCCGGCGACGCGATCGTCGCGGCGACCGTCGTGCTGCGCGACAGCGCCGTCCAGCTCCAGGCGTTCGCCGCGCCCAAGCGCGAGGGCATCTGGGGCGAGGTGCGCGACGAGATCGCCTCCGGCATCACCCAGCAGGGCGGCATCATCGACGAGGTCGAGGGGCCGCTGGGCTGGGAGCTGCGCGCGCAGGTTCCGGTGCAGCTGCCGGACGGGCAGAGCGGGTTCCACGTCGTGCGGTTCGTCGGCGTGGACGGGCCGCGCTGGTTCCTGCGCGGGGTGATCTCCGGGCAGGGCGCGGTGCAGCCGCAGGCCGCAGGGCTCCTGGAGCAGATCTTCCGGGACACGGTCGTCGTACGCGGCGAGGGCCCGATGGCTCCCCGCGACCCGATCGTCCTCAAGCTGCCGAACGACGCCCAGATGGTGCCCGAAGGGGTCCAGCAGCAGGAGGAGGGCTCGCGCTTCTCCGGTGGCATGGGACAGTTGCAGCGGGGGCCGGAGATCACCGAGGTGCGCTGAGCGGGCGGTCTCCACAGGCTGGAGAGGGCCGGATTCCTTCGGGGGTCCGGCCCTCTCGCATGCGGGTTTCGTGCGGCCGGAAAAAAATCCCGCGGATCGTGAACCGGTCGGCGGGCTCCGTGCGATGAAGGGGCAAGGAGGGCTCGACCGGACCGGCCGGAGCGGTGGCGCAGTGTCAGGGTTGCGTCAAAGGTGAGGCGGCGGAGAAAGGAGTGTCTGATTTGTCCGACGAAAGGGTCGTAACGTCTCCGCTGCACACATGGTGGCCGACGGAAGACAATGAGGGCATGGCGCGCGGGAAGCTACGGATCTACCTCGGTGCGGCGCCGGGCGTCGGCAAGACCTACGCGATGCTGTCGGAGGCTCACCGCAGGGTCGAGCGGGGCACGGACTGCGTCGTGGCGTTCGTCGAGCACCACGGCCGCCCCCGCACCGAGGTGATGCTCCACGGCCTGGAAGAGGTCGAGCGGCAGGAGATCGACTACCGGGGCGCCGCGTTCACCGAGATGGACGTCGACGCGGTCCTGAACAGAGCCCCCGCGGTCGTCCTGGTGGACGAACTGGCCCACACGAACGTCCCGGGCTCACGCAACGCCAAACGCTGGCAGGACGTCGAGGAACTGCTCGCCGCCGGCATCGACGTCGTGTCGACCGTCAACATCCAGCACCTGGAGTCACTGGGCGACGTCGTCGAGTCGATCACCGGGGTCCGTCAGCGCGAGACCGTGCCGGACGAGGTGGTGCGCCGGGCCGACCAGGTCGAACTGGTGGACATGTCACCGCAGGCCCTGCGCCGCCGCATGGCGCACGGCAACATCTACCAGCCCGACAAGGTCGACGCGGCCCTGTCGAACTACTTCCGCCCCGGCAACCTCACCGCGCTGCGCGAGCTGGCCCTGCTGTGGGTGGCCGACCGGGTCGACGAGTACCTCAACCAGTACCGCAGCGAGCACCGCGTCTCGGCGATCTGGGGCTCCCGCGAGCGCATCGTCGTCGGCCTGACCGGCGGCCCCGAAGGGCGCACCCTGATCCGGCGGGCGGCGCGGCTCGCGGAGAAGGGCGCCGGCGGCGAGGTCCTCGCCGTGTACATCTCCCGCAGCGACGGCCTCACCTCCGCCTCCCCGAAGGAACTCGCCGTACAGCGCACGCTGGTCGAGGACCTGGGCGGCACGTTCCACCACGTCGTCGGGGACGACATCCCCGCCGCCCTCCTGGACTTCGCCCGCGGCGCGAACGCGACGCAGATCGTGCTCGGGTCGTCCCGGCGCAAGGCGTGGCAGTACATGCTCGGACCCGGCGTCGGGACGACGGTCGCCCGGGACTCGGGCCCCGACCTGGACGTCCACATCGTCACCCACGAAGAGGTCGCCAAGGGCCGCGGCCTGCCCGTCGCCCGGGGAGCGCGGCTCGGGCGGGCCCGCATCCTGTGGGGCTGGCTGGTCGGGGTCGGCGGCCCGGCCGGCCTCGCCGTCCTGTTGAACGCCGTCCACCTCGGCCTCGCCAACGACATGCTGCTGTTCCTGGCGCTGACGGTCGCCGCCGCCCTGCTCGGCGGGATGCTGCCGGCGCTCGCCTCGGCGGCGTTCGGCTCGCTGCTGCTGAACTTCTTCTACACACCCCCGCTGCACCGGTTCACGATCGCCGACCCGAGGAACATCGTCGCCATCGTGATCTTCGTCGGGGTGGCGATATCCGTCGCGTCCGTCGTCGACCTCGCCGCCCGGCGCACCCACCAGGCGGCCAGACTGCGGGCGGAGTCGGAGATCCTGTCCTTCCTCGCGGGGAACGTGCTGCGCGGGGAGACCAGCCTGGAGGCCCTCCTGGAGCGGGTGCGGGAGACGTTCGGGATGGAGTCGGCGGCCCTCCTGGAGCGGGACGGCGACGTCGCGCCGTGGACCTGCGCCGGGCGCGTCGGGCTCGGGCGGGAGGTGGAGCGGCCCGAGGACGCCGATGTGGACGTGCCGGTCGGGGACCACATGGCGCTCGCGCTGACCGGGCGGGTGCTGCCGGCCGAGGACCGGCGGGTGCTCGCCGCGTTCGGGGCCCAGGCCGCCGTCGTCCTCGACCGCAGGCGGCTCCAGGAGGAGGCCGACCGGGCGCGGGCGCTCGCCGAGGGCAACCGCATCCGCACGGCGCTGCTGGCCGCCGTCAGCCACGACCTGCGCACCCCCCTCGCCGGGATCAAGGCGGCGGTCTCCAGCCTCAGGTCGGACGACGTGGCCTGGTCCGAGGAGGACCGGGCGGAGCTGCTCGAAGGGATCGAGGACGGCGCCGACCGGCTCGACCACCTCGTCGGGAACCTCCTCGACATGTCCCGGCTCCAGACCGGGACGGTCACGCCGATCGTGCGGGAGATCGACCTCGACGAGGTGGTGCCGATGGCGCTCGGCGGGGTCCCCGAGGACAGCGTCGAGCTGGACGTCCCGGAGACGCTGCCCATGGTGTCCGTGGACGCCGGGCTGCTGGAGCGGGCCGTCGCCAACCTCGTGGAGAACGCCGTCAAGTACAGCCCGGCGAGGCAGACCGTGCTCGTCGCCGCGAGCGCCCTGTCGGACCGGGTCGAGGTGCGGGTCGTGGACCGCGGGCCCGGGGTGCCCGACGAGGCCAAGGAACGCATCTTCGCCCCCTTCCAGCGCTACGGCGACGCCCCGCGCGGCGCCGGGGTCGGCCTCGGACTTGCCGTCGCGCGCGGGTTCGTCGAGGCGATGGGCGGCACCCTCACCGCC
>NZ_JBTYMC010000239.1:0-10325 GCF_054880855.1 Streptomyces sp. S6
GTGCGGGCGCCCCGGTCGGGCCCTGTGGTGGTGCCGGTGGTCATGACCATCTGCCGCACCCCGTCGAGCCGTACGGCGGCCTCGGCGACCTCGGCGAGCTGCGCCGGGGTCTTCGCGGCCACGGTGGCGCCGGCGCGCAGGGACTCCTCGATGGTGCAGAAGCGGCAGCGGTCCGCTTCGGCGTAGCGGATGCAGGTCTGGACGACGGTGGTGGCGAGGACGTCGGTGCCGTGCAGGCGGGCGATGTGCTCGTAGGGGATGCCGTCGGCGGTGGTCAGGTCGTAGAACCTGGGGCGCCGGACGGGGGTGAGGGTGAGGCCGGTGTCTTTGAAATGTCCGGTCGTCTCGCCGAGCCACACCTTGCCGTCGCGCACCCGGTAGGGGCTGTCGGGGTTGCGGGGCAGCGCGGCACCGGCACCGTCGACGACGACGTGTCCGTCGTCGCTGGGTCCCGCGCCGTCGGGCCGCCGCACGGGGGCGTCCAACGCGACGCCGTGCAGGGCGAGTTCGGCGCGGGTCATGATCCGTACATCCACCGTCGTTCCGGTGCCGGTGCTCATCGCGGTCTCCCTACAGCTGGTAGGTGGAGTTGATGATCGCGCCCTTGCGGGCGTAGTGGATCAGCGCGTCCTGGACGTCGAGGGGGTGGGTGGGGATGACGCCCTCGATGAGGTCCTCCTCGCGGGCGCCGTGCAGGGAGAGGCCGAAGCGGCAGCAGTACACCTTGCCGCCCTCGGCGATGAACGTCTTGAGCTGGTTGTTGATGTTGTGCTCGCCGGGGAACGCGGAGGTCCCGACGGTCGGGAAGCCGCGTGTGGCAAGGCAGTTGAGGGAGCCGGGGCCGTAGAAGTAGATGGCGGTCTCGAACCCCTTGCGCAGGGCGCGGGTCGCCTGGAGGACGGCGACGAAGGACACGGACGACTCGTGTGCGATGCCGTGGACGAGGGTGAAGTAGGTCTCGCCGTCCTCCGCCTGGTAGTCGGGGAAGACTTTGGTGGAGCCGTAGATGCTGGTGCCTTCGGCGAGGGAGGGGTGGGGGATCTCGTCGAGGGACTTCTGCTCGACGTCGGTGAGTTGGGCGGTGGTTTCGGACATGGCTGTCTCCTTGAAAGGGGGTTGGTGTCGGGGTCGGGGATGTCAGTCGTAGAGGGCGGCGAACGTGTCGTGGAAGACGCGGCGGGCCAGTTCGCCGCCGCCGGTCGCGGCGGTCATGCGGGCGTGCTCGCCGGTGAAGTCGCCCCACGGCTGGTCGCTGGCGAAGAGCACGCGGTCGTGGCCGATCCCGCGCCGCTCGATCTCCTGGGCGAGCCAGTACGGCAGGAAGCCGATGGCCCAGGACAGGTCGGTGTAGACGCGTTTCCCGGCGGTGATCCAGTCGAAGAACCGGGAGCCGGCGAGCTTGATGTGCCCGCTCATGCCGCCGCCGAAGTGCACGAGGTGGACGGCGACTTGATCGGCGTACCAGTCGACGAGGCGGCCGACTTCGTCGATGTCGGAGGCGGCGCCGGGCGAGGTGTGGACGTGGACGACGAGGTCGTGCCGGGCGGCGGTGGCGAAGATCCGGTCCAGGTGTGGGCGGCAGGCGGGGTCGGTGGGCCGGCCGCCGAGCAGGAAGCTCAGCTTGAGCGCCTTCACGCCGGGTTCTTGCGCGAGCGACAGGGCCCGGGTGGTGCGGTGTTCGTCCTCGGGGCGGGGTGAGACCCACAGGCCGGCGCGGATCCGGTCGTCGAACTGGGCGGCCTCGACGACGAGTTCGTTGAAGGAGAAGGCGATGGCGGGGTCGGGGACACCGTAGTTGGGGATGACGAGGGCGCGTTCGGTGCCTTCGGCGTCGAGGTCGGCGACGAGTTGGGCGATGGTGGCGCGGGCGGTGGTGTCGGGGTGGACGGGCGGTCCTGCGTAGAAGGGGAAGGCGGGCAGGACACCGAGGTGGCGGTGGGCGTCACAGACCATGGCCGTCAGCCGATCGGGAGGGCGGGGGCGAGGGTGCTGGGGGCGCCGGTGAGAGTGCCGCAGACGTCGGCGAGGCGGCGGGAGGCGTCGATGTGGCCGGCGAGGAACTCGGCGTCCCGGCCCACCGCCTCGAAGCGGCCCGACCCCCAGGTGTGCTGCCAGGGCAGGCCGAGGAAGTACAGTCCGGGGACGCTGCCGACGCCCCGCCGGTGCATGGGGTAGCCGCGCCCGTCGAAGGCCGGGATCTCGATCCAGCGGTGGTCGCGGGTGAAGCCGGTGGCCCAGACGACGGAGGTGACGCCGGCCTCGGCGAGGTCGAGGGTGCGGGTCGGGTCGTCGGGTTCCCAGACGGGCTTGTAGCGGGCCTCTTCGGGCGCCGCGATGCCGTGGGCCTCGATGTGCGTGTCGATCGCGTCCTTGATGCCTTCGGCGACGGCGTCGGCGTGGTCCAGGTTGGCCTTGAGGTCGTCGGCGAACTCCAGCCGCCCGTCGGTGACTTCGGTGAGCCGGCCGTACAACTGCATGCCGTCGCGGGCGAAGGCACGCAGGTCGATGTCCCGCCCTCCGTCGCGTCCGGTGACGTAGTGGTTGACGCGTAATCGGACCGCGTCCGCGTCGTCGAAGCCGTCGATGCTCTTGGTGTAGTGGCCCATGGCGTCCAGCCAGGCCACGCAGTCCCGGCCGCGGTAGGAGCGGGCCACTCGGGGCGCGCTGCCGACCGCGAGGTGTACCCGGCGGCCCGCGAGGTGGAGGTCCTCGGCGATCTGGCAGCCGGACTGCCCGGTGCCGACCACCAGGACGGCGCCGTCGGGGAGCCCGCGGGGGTTGCGGTAGCCGGAGGAGTGGAGCTGTTCGACGGCCGAGGGCAGCCGCTCGGCCTGCCGGGGGATCCTCGGGGTGTGGTAGGGGCCGGTGGCGACGACGACCTGGTCGGCGGTGAACCGCCCCGCTGTGGTCGTGACGTCGAAGGAGCCGCCCGGCGACCGGCGCAGCCGGGTCACCGACACGCCCTCCACCAGGGGTGGCCGGAAGGCGGCGACGTACTCCTCCAGGTAGCGGACGACGTCGTCGCGGACCATGAAGCCGTCGGGGTCGGTGCCGGTGTAGGGGTGACCGGGCAGCCGGCACTGCCAGTTGGGGGTCACCAGGCAGAAGGAGTCCCAGCGGTGTTCGCGCCACTCGTGGCCGACCCGGTGGGCCTCGATCACGACGTGGTCGACGCCCCGTTCGGTGAGGCAGTGGCTGACCGAAAGCCCTGCCTGGCCGCCGCCTATCACGGCGACCGCGTAACGGGTTCCGGATAATTTCTCTAAATGCGTTTCGGGCATGACATCCTCCATGCCTGGCAGCTGTGAACTCCACTTCAGCCAGCATTGGTTACCAAACGGATTCATCCGGAACAAAGTGAGGTTACGTCACCCTCACATCGAATCCGGAATTCCGCAACGAATTTGCCGCCGAGGCAAATGGCTTGTTCATTCAACGTGTGCGTTCAAAAGGAGACCCCCACGTGAGAAAGCCTCTCGTCGCCGCGCTCTTCGCCCTGGTCGCCACCGGGGCGGCCACGGCTCCCGCAGGTGCGGCGCCCGGCGCCGTCAGCTTCGCCGGGACCGTCGCGCTCAGCAACTGCTCCGGCTCGCTCGTCCGCTTCCCGCACTCCGCGGACGACGACCCGGCACTGGTGCTCTCCAACGGGCATTGCAGCAGCCTGTTCGCCCCCGGGGTGGTCGTCACCGACCGGCCGAACAGCCGTACGTTCAGCCTGCTCGACGCGGCGGGCGCCCAGGTCGCGACGTTGCAGGCGGAGAAGCTCGCGTACGCGACGATGACCGACACGGACGTGGCGATCTACCAGCTCACCACCACGTACGCGGCGATCAGGAGCGGCTACGGGGTGTCCGCGCTGACCGTGCGGGACACGCGCCCGGCCGCCGGGACCGCCGTCACTCTGGCGTCCAGCACCTGGAAGAAGCTCGTCGAGTGCGGCATCGACGGGTTCGTGTACCGCCTCAAGGAGGGCGAGTGGACCTGGAAGGACGCGGTCCGCTACACCTCGGCCTGCCAGACCGTCGGCGGCACCTCCGGCTCGCCGGTCGTCGACCGGGCCACCGGTGAGATCGTCGCCGTCCACAACACCGCGAACGAGAACGGCGGCTCCTGCACCCGGGACAACCCCTGCGAGGTCGACGAGCGGGGCGGCGTCACCGTCCGCAGGAAGACCGGCTACGCGCAGCAGACCTACCTGATCCCGGCCTGCTTCACCACGGGCAACCGGCTGGACCTGACCGCCCCCGGCTGCACGCTGCCCAGGCCGTAACGCGTGCTGCGGGGTGGAGCCGGTACGGTCCCGGCTCCACCCCGTGCGGGGGAAGTACCGCTAGAACTGTGCGAAGAACCTCCAGATCTCCGCCTTGGTCCAGGTGTTGACGCCGCTCTGGCCCGAGGAGCCGTCCACGGGATCGGGGACGTGGTCCCCGTCGAACGCGGCCCACTGGACCGGGTATCCGGCGCGGCAGCCGGAGTAGGCGGTGGTGATGTGGGTGCGGCTGCCCCGGGCGGGTTCGCGCGGGTTCTGCGCGGTGCAGCCGTTGTTGCGGACGAACCGGTCGCGCAGGGAGCGGCCCAGCGAGATGTTGAGGACGGAGTCGCTGACGCCGTGGAGGCCGAAGTAGGCGACGGGCTGGGTGCCGCCGGAGCAGCCGCTGATCTCGGCGCCGGAGATGACCGCGACGGCCCGGAAGGCGTTCGCCCGGCCGCAGGCCAGCGAGTAGCTCATGCCACCGCCCCAGCTCCACCCGGTGGCGAAGCGCTGGGCCGGGTTCACGCAGAGGCCGCCCTCGACGCGCCGGATCATGTCGTCGACGAAGGTGCTGTCCTCACCGTTCGTGTTGGCCCAGCCGTTGCCGAGGCCCTGCGGGGCGACGAGGATCGCGGAGTTGTTCGACAGTTGCTGCTGGCCGTAGTAGGACCAGGAGCTCCCGCTGCCGCCGCCCGAGGCGACGTCGTTCGCGGTGCCGCCCCGCCAGTGGAAGGCGAAGATCAGCCGGTAGCGGCGGTTCTGGTCGTAGTTCGCCGGCACCCGGAGGATGAAGCTGCGGTTCTTGCCACTGCTCTGGATGGTGTACGTGCCGCTCGTGAGGCCGGGCGCGCTGCCGCATCCGGCGGCGATGGAAGCCCCCTGTACGTCCATCGCCTCGGCGTTCGTGCCGGCGGTCGCCGCGGTGAGGAGCCCGGCGGTGAGGGCCGCCGTGGCGAGGGCGGCGATCCTGGTGCGCCAGCTTCGCCGTGCCGTCATGACCGGCTCCAGCGCTGGCTGCCCGAGCAGTTGCTGAGCTGGAGCTGCGTGCCGTTGGCGGTGCCGCCCCCGACGGTGTCGAGGCAGAGGCCCGACTGGACGCCGGTGATGGTGCCGTCGGAGTTGACGCGCCACTGCTGGTTGGTGCCGCCGTGGCAGCCGTAGATCTGGATCCTCGCGCCGGTGCCGCTGCCCCCGGCGTCCAGGCACTTGTTGCCGTAGACCTGGAGTTCACCGGAGGCGGTGGAGGTCCACTGCTGGTTGGTGCCGCCGTGGCAGTCGTAGAGCTGGACCTGCGTGCCGTCGTTTGTGCTGCTGTTGGGGACGTCCACGCAGCGGCCCGACGTGGTGCCCTTGATCGGTTTGGCGTCCGTGGGGGGGGTGGTGGTGCCGCCGTTGAGGGCGTTCAGGACGGAGGTGTAGGCGGGTTTCTTGGCGCCGCTGCCGGTGAACAGCAGCGGTGTCTGCTCCGCTCGCCACGAGTCGGTGTCGCGCACGCCCCAGACGGTCATGCCGAGGCAGCGCGGGGTGGCCAGGCAGTCGTTGGTGACGTTGGCGTAGGTCTGGGCCGAGGCGCCCTGGATGTCGAGTTCGGTGATGGCGACGTCGACGCCGAGGGCGGCGAAACTCTGGAGCGTGGTGCGGAAGTTGCTGTTGTAGGCGCTCTCGTTGTTGAAGTGGGCCTGGAACCCGACGCAGTCGATCGGCACACCGCGCTGCTTGAAGTCCTTGACCATGTTGTACACGCCCTGGGTCTTGGCCCAGGTCCAGTTGTCCGTGTTGTAGTCGTTGTAGCAGAGCTTGGCGGCGGGGTCGGCGGCGCGCGCGGTGCGGAAGGCGACCTCGATCCAGTCGTTGCCGGTGCGCTGGAGGTTGGAGTCGCGCCGGCCTCCTGAATTGCCGTCGGCGTAGGCCTCGTTGACGACGTCCCACTGGGCGATCTTGCCCTTGTAGTGGGCCATGACGCCGTTGATGTGGTCGATCATCGCCTGGCGCAGGGTGCCGCCGCTGAGGCCCTGCATCCAGCCGGGCTGCTGGGAGTGCCAGGCCAGGGTGTGGCCGCGGACCTGTTTGCCGTTCTGCACGGCCCAGTTGTAGACGCGGTCGCCGGCGGAGAAGTCGAACCGGCCGCGCTGCGGCTCGGTGGCGTCGATCTTCATCTCGTTCTCGGGCGTCACCATGTTGAACTCGCGGTTCGCGATCGTGGTGTACGCCGAGTCGCCGAGGCGGCCCGAGGCGATGGCGGTGCCGAAGTAGCGGCCGCTCTGCTTGGCCGCGGCGCCGAGTGTGGACTCGGCGGCCTGCACGGACGGGGCGGCCTTGGCGGGGGCGGCCTGCGCGGGGATCGCGGCCAAGGCGGGGACCACGCCGAGGACGCCGACGGCCACGGCCAGCAGCGGGCCGCGGAGCTTTCGTCGGGTCACGGGTTCGGGGCGGGCGTTCGGGCCCATGGCTGTGCCTCCAAGCGGCTCGTCCGGGGTCCGTCACACGACGTCGCACACCTCTGGGGGTGCACGGAGCGTCAGGGTGCGCAGGTGCGGACCTCACCGGAAACGGGGTGGGGGTGGGGCTTCGGTACGCGGCTCTGCTGTGCGGCACGAGGTGCTCGGGGGCCGACGCCGTCCGGTATCCCGAACCGGAGTCGGCCACTCAGAGAAGGATGATTGAAGGCTTGACGGTGAGTCGTCAACAGTCACGACGAAGAAACTTTCAGTTCACCCTTCGAAACTTTCGAATTCCATGGCTGTCCCGACACCCGGGAAACCCCCAGGGCGAGCAGGTGCGGACCGTCCGGCGCACCGACCCGACGCCTCCGCGGCGGAGAAATTTTTGTGTACAGATCAGCGCGAGACCTTGACCGAACGGTTCGTCATTCCTAGCTTGTGGCGTCAAGGTTCGGGAAAGTCTTCGAATGTTTCGATCACTCCCCGCTCTCAGCACGGTCGTTCCGCGATTCACCGGCGTCACCTCCCCCACACCCAAGGAGGCCCACTGATGCGGTTCCGCCACCCGTCCCCGCTCCGCCCCAGGCGCTTGTCCGCCGTCCTGGCGCCCTTACTGCTCGTGACGTCCGCCGTCCTCGGCACCCAGATCGCCGGCGCGGCGCCCAGAGCCCCCGAGGCGCGCGGCGCCGCCGCGTGCGACCTCCCGTCGTCCTACCGCTGGTCGTCGACGGGCGCCCTGGCGCAGCCCAAGTCGGGCTGGGTCTCGCTCAAGGACTTCACGGTCGCCCCGTACAACGGCAAGCAGCTCGTCTACGCGACGACGCACGACACCGGGACGCGTTGGGGTTCGATGAACTTCAACCTGTTCGGCAACTGGTCGGAGATGGCCTCGGCCGGCCAGAACGGGATGTCGAACGCCACCGTCGCGCCCTCGCTGTTCTACTTCGCGCCGAAGAACATCTGGGTGCTGACCTACCAGTGGGGCGGGCCGGCGTTCTCCTACCGGACATCGACCAACCCCACCAACCCGAACGGCTGGTCGGCTCCGCAGACGCTGTTCTCCGGAAGCATCTCCGGCTCCGGCACAGGTCCCATCGACCAGACGATCATCGGCGACAGCCAGAACATGTACCTGTTCTTCGCGGGTGACAACGGCAAGATCTACCGGGCGAGCATGCCGATCGGGAACTTCCCGGGGAGCTTCGGATCGTCGTACACGACGATCATGAGCGATTCCCAGAACAACCTCTTCGAGGCCCCGCAGGTCTACAAGCTGAAGGACCAGAACCGCTACCTCATGATGGTCGAGGCGATCGGTTCGCAGGGCCGCTACTTCCGCTCGTTCACGGCCACCAGCCTGAACGGCTCGTGGACACCCCAGGCCGCCAGCGAGAGCAACCCCTTCGCCGGCAAGGCCAACAGCGGGGCGACCTGGACCAACGACATCAGTCACGGCGAGCTGATCCGCACCAACGCGGACCAGACGATGACCGTCGATCCCTGCAACCTGCAACTGCTGTACCAGGGCCGCAGCCCCAACTCGGGCGGCGACTACGGCCTCCTGCCCTACCGTCCGGGTCTGCTGACCCGGCGCTGAGACGCCGTGGCGGGCCCGGTGGACGACCGGGCCCGCCACGTGCTCAGGTGCGCTCCGCCTTCGCGCGGATCGTGTCGATCACCGCCTGGACGGCCGTCGCGAAGTTCCGCGGGTCGTCCAGGCCGACGAACTCCGGCGCGATCCGGGCGATGTTGGGGTACGTGTCGGCCGGCAGTGTGCGGTAGTCCGTCTCCCAGGAGCGCAGGTCGGCGGCGCGCAGTTCCGGGGAGAGCACGGCCAGGCTCGCGTCCATGGCGCTGTAGGCCAGCACCAGATCGGCGAACACCCGGTAGTAGCGGGCGGCTTCGGCGCCGTCGAGGCCGGCCCGGCGCATGCAGTCGAGCTTGCGCTCCACCGACCGGAACTCGTTCTCGCGCCGGGCGGTACGGGCGGCGGCCAGCGCCCCCACCCGGGGATGGCGCAGGAACGCCGCGTGGGTGTGGACCGCGATCTGCATGAGGTCGTGGGCCCAGTCGTCCGTGGGCGGCGGGGTGGCGGCCAGGGCCTCCTCGTGCAGGGCGTCAATAAGGGCGAGGAGCAACTCGTCCTTGTTGCGGAAGTGCCGGTAGATCGCCGTCGGATGGGCCGACAGTTCACGGCCGAGGGCCTGGAACGTCAGCTTCTCCATGCCGGAGGAGTCCGCGACGCGGAACGCCGCCCGGACGATCAGTTTCTGGCTCAGGGTGCCTCGCGGCAGCCTGCTGCCGCTCGCCTTCCTGGTCGCTCCGGCGCTGCTGTCGGTCATGTCCTCTTTCCCCACGTCGGTCGCTTCCATGATCGCCTGTCGGGCCATGGTGTCAGCCCGCGACCGCCGAACCGTCCGCACGCGGGTCGGTGGCCGCCGCCAGCCTCGGCCGTCCCTCCCCCACGGTCCGCCGGACCAACTGGCCGTGCCCCACCCCGTCGTCGTGCGCACCGATCGACCGAGCCGTGAAGCCCGCCTCCTCGATCGCCCGGACGCCGGCGGCGGGGACGTCCCGCTCGGTGCTGACGACGCCCGCGCCGGTCGTCACGCCCGCCTCCATGGCGCCGAGGACCCAGCGTGGCACCGACACGGCGTGTTCGGGGGTGGAACCGGCGGCGAGGTGCAGCGCCATGTGGGTGTGCACCTGGGGCTGTGCGCGTCCGCCCATCGCACCGTGCGCGCCGACGAGTCGGCCCCGCTCGCGGACCAGGACCGGCATGAGCGTGTGCAGCGGCCGTTTCCCGCCGGCCAGCATGTTCGGCGAGGCGGGGTCGAGTGAGAAGGAGGCACCCCGGTTGTGCAGGACGATCCCGGTGGCGGGGTCGAGCAGGGCGGCGCCGAAGCCGTGGAAGACGCTCTGGATCAGGGAGACCCAGGTGCCGTCGGCGTCGGCCACCACCACCGCGACGGTGTCACCGGTCGCCTTGCGCTGCGCGAGCAGGCCGACGGCCGTGCCCGCCAGGGCGTGTTCGGCGATCTGCCGCGTGTACGCGTCGGACAGCAGGTGCTCGACGGGGGCCTCGCTCCACTGCGGGTCGGCGCAGTGGCGGTCGCGGTCCCCGGCACTCCAGGCGAGCACCGAGGCGACCAGACCGGCGTCGCGGCCCAGCGGGTCGAGCGGTCCCCGGACGGCGCGGGCGGCGTCGAGCGCCTTGAGGCCCTGGAGGAAGTACAGGCCCTGCGAGTTGGCGCCGGCCGACAGGTACTCGACGCCGTCGTACTGTGCGCAGAGCGCGGGTGAGAGGTCCACGGTGTGCGCGGCGAAATCCTCGTCCGTCATCGCGGAGCCCTGCGCGGCGAGCAGCTTGACCAGGCTGGCGCCCACTTCGCCGCCGTACATCGCGGACGGTCCTTCGGCGCCGAGCAGGGCCAGGGAGCGGGCGAGGTGGGGCTGGCGCAGGGTCTGGCCGGCGGTGAGGACGTCGCCGTCGGCGAAGAACACGCCCCGCATGCCGGGGTCGCGTGCCAAGTGGGCGCTCTCGCGGGCGAGATCGTGGGCGAGTCCGGGGGCCACGGGCACCCCCTCGCGGGCGGCGGCCTCGGCGGGCGCGAGGGCGGAGGCGAGGGGGC
>NZ_JBTYMC010000240.1:0-10296 GCF_054880855.1 Streptomyces sp. S6
GCATGCTGGCCCTGGCCGCCGCGATCTGGCACAACTTCCAGACCGGCCAGGCGGTCAGCCGCTCACTGACCGCCTATGACCACTGACCGTATTTGGAAAGACTCGTCTAGTGACAGAAGTTCGCTCTTTCGGCGGAGGGGGCGGGGGACGACGCGCAGGGCCCCATGCCGGCGGAGGGAGGGCGTAACTCTCCGGCACGGAAGCCCTGTTGGTGACCAGCGACAGCGGCCTGGGTTGCTCAGTGGATGGTGATCCGCTCGATTTTGTGCACCTTCTTGCTCGGCGCCCCGACGCGAGCCCCAGATCGAACGCCGTCCACTTCGAGAGGCGGCCCGAATCCCACAACGGCCCACCCAGGACCGTCCGGTACTTGATGCTGACCTCGTAGATCGCGACGTCGATCGTCCCCGCGTTCGCGAAACACGGGTTCACCCCGTCGGCCTCGAAGTACAGGAGGCAAAGCCCGGGAGGGGCCGCGTGCATGGCCCTCCGAACCAACTCACCTGCACCAGGGCCATGAGAGGGCCCGGCCGGGGCGGCGGCTCTACGGCGAGCGCGCGGTGGCGGGGTTCGGACGCCCGCACCATCTCCCGCACTGTCGCCGTCCGCGACTCCCGAACCCCCGGCGGCCCCGTCCTCACCCCCTCCACCTGACGGCACTTCACCACCTCTCTCCACTGACCCTCACCACCACCGCCGCGTGAAAACGGTTCACCGCGTCGTCCACGCTGCGGATGAACCCCGACTCCGCGTTCCCCCGGCCGCTTCCCATGCTCTTGAACAGGGACAGCCGGAATCCGGTGATCCGGGTGTCGGGGGACTTGGGGATGAGGTCCGCCGGTTCGGGGCGCAGCCTCTCCAGGGTGCCGCGTGGCCCGCCGGCGGCCTCCCCCTCGACGAGGGTCTCGACGTGGAGGTCGGCGGGGGCGTCGGCCAGGTGTCGCAGGAGACGCTTGGCCCAGGTGAGGGGGTAACCCCCCTCGGGCGCGGGGATGTCGATCGACGTGCGGAGTCTCGCCGTGCGCAGGTCCGCGCCGACCGCCAGGATCCCCGGTGCCCCCTCGATCCGGAGTTCCGCCAAGAGCCGTCCGTCCAGGCAGAGTTGGTCGGCGAGACGGCTGCGGCGCTCCTTGGGGTCGGCGCCGCGCTTCGCACGCTGGACCGGCAGGACCTTCTGGCCCAGCTCGCCGCCGAGGCTGAGGCAGATCTGCCGGACCAGCCGCTCCCAGCTCTCGACGACGTCCAGTGCGCGAGGATCCCCGGCGCACAGCGTCTCGTCGTCGATGCCGTTGCGTACGGGGACCCAGGCGACGCCCATGTTCTGGAAGCCGTGGCAGCCGGAGTTGTCGTGGCGGAGGTAGTGCAGCAGTTCCAGGAGCAGCCAGGCGTGCGCCTTGTCGCCGACACCCTCGTGGCTGATCAACATCTGTGCCTGATGGGTGACTTCGGCCCAGGAGAGGTGCCAGAGAGCGACCTTGTGCTTACGGCGGCCGTCGACCTTGACGTCGACCAGGGGACTGCCGTCGAGGGCGACGTCGTTCGACAGGGTGATGACGGCCTCGTACCCGCGGCGTGCGGCGATGTCCATGTATGCCTGCACCTGTTCGGACTTGAGGGCGTTGCCGTTGGTCTTCGTCTCCACCAGCGCGGTCCACAGCTTGCCCGCGCGCTCGACGCGGATGACCCCGTCGGGACGCCTCGGGGTGTCGCCGTGCGGCAACGAGACCTCGGTGAACGTCTCCATCCGGCCCGCGGGGGCGCCGAACGCGGCCGTGAGTCTGCGGCCGAACTCCGGGACCTGTGCCATCACCGACAACAGGACGGAGGTCGCGCGCATCTCCCTGTCCCGGTCGCTCTTCAGCACGGAGACGGGGAACAGCCTCGCCTGCCGCCAACTGTCGTTCTCCGCGAGGGACTTCTTCGGAGCCTTGGGGACTGTGACCTTCTTCTTCGCGGTCCGGGGACGTACGGCCTTCTTCGACGCGGGGTCGGCGGCGGGCGGCCGGGGTGCGGGAACCAACTCCGGTGCCGCTTCCGCTGCCGGTTCTTCGACGGCGTCGTCCGCGCCGGCGTCGTCCTCGATGTCGACCCCGAAGTCCGTTGCCAGCCCGGCGAGTCCGGTGTCGTATCCCTGTCCGACCGCCCGGAACTTCCACTCCTCGCTCCGCCGGTACAGTTCGCCGAAGATGATCGCGCTGACCGCGCCCGCGTCCTCGATGGCGAAACGGACGAGCACGTCGCCGCTCCCGTCCGCGAGCGTCAGCCGCAGATCCTCCAACTCACCGAAACCGGCTCCCCCGTGGCGACTCGCCGCCACGACCATCCGGTCAACTCCCGCTGGGACAACGGTCAGATCAAAGCTGATCCGGTCCTCGTCGCCGCTCTCGGTCGGTGTCTTCCCCAGCATCTGCACACTGCCGTCGGCGGCGACGGGGTTGTTGTAGAAGTAGAAGTCCCCGTCGCCGCGCACCTTTCCGTTCTCGTCCAGCAGCAACACGGACACGTCCGCGTCGCCTTCCCCTGTCGGACTGACCCAGCTCAGGCTCACGATCACCGACCCGGCGCTCTCGCTCAGCTCCGCCAGCGCCACGTTCGACCCTTTGGTCATCTCCCGCATGTAACCCCCCAGGTGTGACGTACGGCACAACGTGAGACTGTAGTGCCCGGTGTGCGGGGCCGTGGGGTGTTCGGGAAGTACGCGCGCCGGAGAGTGTCGGCCCGCCCGTTCGTGGGGTAGGGCTGAGGGGACCCGTCCCGTTGGTCGAGGAGGTCGTCGTGGCTGATGAAGAGCTGGTGCGGTTGGCCGAGTCGTACGGGGTGGCGGCGGCGTTCAGTCCGGGGGCGGGGCGGGTGGTGGAGGCTTCGGAGGGGGCGTTGGTGCGGGTGCTCCGGGCGTTGGGGGTGGAGGCGGGGGGTGCGGAGGCGGTGCGGACGGCGTTGGAGGCGCGTCAACGGGAGCTGGAGGCACGGGTGTTGGCGCCCGTGATCGTGTGGTGGCAGGGGGAGGCGGGGCCGGTGCTGCCCGAGGGGGGTGCGGTGCGGGTGGTCACCGAGGCGGGGGAGGTGCTCGGGGGGATCGAGGAAGTCCCGCCGGGTGTCCACCAGTTGAGCGTCACGCTGCCTGACGGACGTGCCGGGTCCGCTCATCTCGTCGTCGCGCCCGCGCGGTTGCCCGCCCTGGAGAAGCGGTCGTACGGGATTCTCGTCCAGCTCTACTCGCTGCTGTCCCGGCGGTCCTGGGGGATGGGGGACCTCGGAGATCTGCGGGAGTTGACGGAGTGGGCGGGGCGGGCGCTCGGGGCGGGGTTCGTGCAGGTGAATCCGGTGCACGCGGGGGTGCCGGGGCCGCCGGTGGACCCGTCGCCGTACCGGCCGTCGTCCAGGAGGTTTCCCGATCCGGTGTATCTGCGGGTCGAGGAGATCCCCGAGTTCGCCTACGTCGAAGGGGTCGCCGAGTACCTGGAGTCGGGAGCAGAGCTGCGGGAAGGCGTGCTGGAGAAGGGGGAGTTGATCGACCGGGACGCGGTGTGGGCTGTCAAGCGGGCCGCGTTGGAGGACGTCGTCGCCGTTCCCCTCGGTCCGGGGCGGCGGGCCGCCTACTGCGACTTCCTCGCCGAGCGGGGAGAGGCGCTGGAGGATCACGCGACGTGGTGCGCGCTGGCGGAGGCGCACGGTGACGACTGGACGCGCTGGCCGGCGGGGCTGCGGGACCCGCGGTCCGAGGAAACCTCGCGGGCGCGGCGGGAGTTGATGGACCGGGTCGACTTCCACTGCCGGATCGCCTGGTACACGGACAGCCAACTCGGCTCGGTCCAGCGGGAGTCGGGGATGAGCCTCGGTGTCGTCCACGATCTGGCCGTGGGCGTGCATCCGGGGGGCGCCGACGCCTGGGCCCAACAGGACTTCTTCGCCCGGGGGATGTCCGTGGGAGCGCCGCCGGACGCCTTCAACTCCCTCGGCCAGGACTGGGGGTTGCCGCCGTGGCGGCCGGACCGGCTGGCGGCGGCGGGGTACGCGCCGTTCCGGGAGCTGCTGCGGGGGCTGCTGCGGTACGCGGGGGCGCTGCGGATCGACCACGTGATGGGGCTGTTCCGGCTGTGGTGGGTACCGGAGGGGGAGGCGCCGGCCGACGGGGCGTACGTCCGGTACGACGCGGAGGCGATGCTCGCGGTGCTCGTGCTGGAGGCGTCGCGGGCGGGAGCCGTGGTGATCGGGGAGGACCTGGGGACCGTCGAGCCCGGGGTGCGCGAGGCGTTGCGGAGGCGGGGAGTGCTCGGCACGTCCGTGCTGTGGTTCGAGCGGGACTGGGACGGGGACGGGCGGCCGGTCCCGGCGGAACACTGGCGGACCGGCTGTCTCGCCACGGCGACCACGCACGATCTCCCTTCCACCGCCGCCCGCTTGAGCGGTGAGCATGTCGAACTCCTGCACCGGCTGGGGCTGTTGACGCATCCGTACGAGAAGGAGCGGGCCGCCGCTGCCGCCGACGTGCGGGAGTGGCTCGGCGTGCTCGGTGTGGGATCCGGTGACGAGGAGGCTCAAGTCCGGGCCGTCTACCGGTACTTGGCGCGGACGCCCGCCTCGCTGGTGGGGCTGTGGCTGCCGGACGCCGTCGGCGACCGGCGTCCGCAGAACCTGCCGGGGACGTGGGACCAGTACCCGAACTGGCGGTTGCCGATCGCCGATGCGGCGGGGAAGCCGGTGAGTCTGGAAGAGTTGGCGGTGTCACCTCGGCTGCGTGCGTTGGTCGAGGTGCTGCGGTCCGTCGGGTGAGGGCACGGGGACCGGCTGCCCGGCGGGGGTTCACCCCGCGTGCACCCGCCGCAGCAGCTCCATCAACAGCTCCCCGTCCTCCGCCCCGAGCGGCGCCAGCAGCTCCGCGTTCGCCCGTTCCGCGAACTCCGCGCAGCGCTCCAGCACTTGGCGCCCCGCCGCCGTCACCCGCACCGCGTTCTTCCGCCGGTCCGACGGGTCCGGCTCCCGCACCGCGAACGGACAAAGGGGCGTTGCGGGTCGTGGCCGCCGTGAGCTCCGCCGGCAAGACACCGGGTGGCCGACTGGTCGCCTTCGGATCCGGGGGCGGGACGGTCGACGCATACGAACTACTCACCCGAAGCGCCTCCGTCACCGGGTTCCAGATGGCCGCGATCGCACGCCGGGAACCCGAGACGTACGCCCGCTGGATCGGCGAACTGTGGCACCACCACACCACCGGCGCGCTACGGCCTCGCGTCTTCGCGGAGTTCCCGCTGACAGAGGCGGGACGAGCACACGAGGCGATCGAGTCCCACGCCAACCTGGGGAAGGTCGTCCTGGTCCCCCAGGGCCCCGGCATCCCCTAGGTGCACCCCGATAGGGCACCCCGGACGAGCGGGCTTCACCGGCGTTCGCTACTTTTGCACCGTGGACAAGAAGAACGCCTTGCGCGCCGGCACCCTGGCGGCCGGTACGACGCTGATGATGCTGCTGATGTCGTCCCCCGCGCTCGCGCTCACGCGCGATGACGGTGACGACCCGGGTCCGGGCCTGAGTGTCGTCGACACGCTGGGGCTGTTCGTCGTCGCCCCCATCGCCATCTTCCTGGTGATCGCGGGCCTGGTCTGGGTCCTCGACAAGTCGAAGGACCGCGAGCCCAAGCCGTCCAAGGCCTGACGCCCGGCCGAACCGCGCGGACGCCGCCTTCACCGTCGTACGGAGTCTTTCGTACGACGGTGAAGGCGGCGTCCGTCGTGTTTTCTCACCCTTGAGAGCTACTGGTCCTGCACGGCCCCCGGCATCAGTTCGCGCAGCAGGTCGGCCAACTGGCCGACCTTTTCGGTGTCCAGGGCGGAGATGACGCCCTGCTGGACGGCGAGTCCGGCGGTCACCGCCTGGTCGACGGTCCGGAGTCCGTCCTCCGTGAGGGTGACCTTCAGGGCCCGGCGGTCGGTGGGGTCGGGGGAGCGGCGCAGCAGCCCGGCGCGTTCGAGTTTGTCGAGGCGCCCTGTCATACCTCCGGTGGTCAGCATCAGGGTGGAGGAGAGTTCCCGGGGCGAGAGGGAGTAGGGCTCCCCGGAGCGGCGGAGCGTCGCGAGGACGTCGAACTCGCCGCGTGAGACGCCGAAGGGGGCGTAGGCGCGCTCGGCGCGGTCGCCCATCGCGCGGGCGATGCGGGAGATGCGGCCGAAGACCTCCATCGCGGCGGTGTCGAGGTCGGGGCGGGCGACGGCCCACTGGTCGACGATCGCGTCCACGGGGTCCTTGGGGGGCGTACTCATGGGGCGAGTATCCCCCGATGGGCGGGCGCCAAGTGACCCGCGACCGACTTAGCCATGACCTGCTTACCTCTAAGTAGCTTGACTCTAATTCGCTTAGCGCTAAGCTAATCATCGTCAAGCTACCAACTCGGGGTGTGCCATGAAGTCCACGACCGTCCTCCTCACCGCCCTCGCCCCCATCTCCTGGGGCACCACCTACGCCGTGACCTCGGAGTTCCTCCCGCCGGACCGCCCCCTCTTCACCGGCCTCATACGCGCACTCCCCGCCGGCCTGCTCCTCCTCGCCCTCACCCGCACCCTCCCGCGCGGCGCCTGGTGGTGGAAGTCGGCTGTCCTGGGCGCCCTCAACATCGGCGCCTTCTTCCCCCTGCTCTTCCTCGCCGCGTACCGCCTCCCCGGCGGCATGGCGGCAGCCGTCTCCTCGGCCGGCCCCCTCTTCGTCCTGGCCCTCTCGGCACTGCTGCTGCGCGAGCGCCCGACGGTCCGCCCCCTCCTCACCGCCATGGCCGCAGCCCTAGGGGTCACCCTCGTAGTACTCAAGGCCGGCGGCGCCCTGGACCTCCTGGGTATCACGGCGGCCGTGGCCTCCACCGCCTCCATGTCCACCGGCACCGTCCTCACCAAGCGCTGGGGCCGCCCCGAAGGCGCCGGCCCCCTCACCCTCGCCGGCTGGCAGCTCACCGCCGGCGGCCTCCTGATCGCCCCCGTCGCCCTCGCGGCGGAAGGCGCACCCCCCGCCCTGGACACTCCCGCCGTCGCCGGCTACCTCTACCTCGCCCTCGCCAACACCGCCGTCGCCTACTGGCTCTGGTTCCGAGGCATCGGCCGCCTCTCCGTCGCCCAGGTCTCCCTCCTCGGCTCCCTCTCCCCCCTCACCGCCGCGATCGTCGGCTGGGCAGCCCTGGACCAGTCCCTCACGGCGCTCCAACTCGTGGGGATGGGCCTGGCGTTGGGAGCGACGGTCGCCGGACAGCTCAGGCCCGCCGGGCGGAGGACGACGACGGTGACGGCGACCGGCGTGCGGAACCTTGAGCGGGCGAGTTCTTGACGCGGCACCGCCGAACCCCACCGACAGCGAAAAGCGCCCGGAGCCGAAGCCCCGGGCGCTTTTCCGCAACCGCCTACGCGTCAGCGGCCTGCGCCTTCAGCGCCCGCTCCACCCCGGACCGGGACTCCGACACCAACCGCCGCAGCGCGGCGTTCGGTTCGGCGGAGGAGAGCCAGGCGTCCGTGGCGTCCAGCGTCTCCTGGGACACCTGGATCGACGGGTACAGCCCCACCGCGACCTGCTGCGCGATCTCGTGGGACCGGGTCTCCCAGATCGACTTGACCACGGCGAAGTACTTCTCCGTGTACGGCGCGAGGAGTTCACGCTGGTCGGTCTGGACGAAGCCGCCGATGACCGCTTCCTGAAGGGCGTTGGGAAGGTCGGCGGAGTCGATGACCGACGCCCAGGCGGCCTCCTTGGCGGCAGCCGTCGGCCGGGACGCACGGGCCGTCAGGGCGTGCCGCTCACCCGCCGCCGTCTTGTCCCGAGCGTACTCGGCGTCGATCTCCGCCTCGTCGAACCGCCCGACGGACGCGAGGCGTTGGACGAACGCCCAGCGCAACTCCGTGTCCACGGCGAGCCCCTCGATCGTCGAGGACCCGTCCAACAGGCCCTCCAGAAGCGCGAGTTGCTCATCGGTGCGAGCCGTCGCCGCGAACGCCCGTGCCCACGCGAGCTGGTGGTCGCCACCCGGCGCCGCCGCACGCAGGTGCTCCAGCGTCGCCTCGGTCCAACGCGCCAGCAGCGACGGACGCTTGGCCGGAGCCGCGTACAGCTCCAGCGCCAGCTTCACCTGCCGCTGGAGGGACTGGACGACGCCGATGTCCGACTCCTTGCCGATGCCGGACAGCACCAGCGAGAGGTAGTCGCTCGTCGCGAGCTCCGCGTCCCGGGTCATGTCCCAGGCGGAGGCCCAGCACAGGGCGCGCGGCAGGGAGGACTCGAAGTCGCCGAGGTGCTCGGTGACGAACGCGAGGGACTCGGCGTCGAGACGGACCTTGGCGTACGACAGGTCGTCGTCGTTCAGCAGGAACACCGCCGGACGGCGCTTGCCGACCAGTGACGGGACCGCCGTCAACTCACCGTCGATGTCCAGCTCGATGCGCTCGTCGCGCACCAACTTGCCGGTCTCGTCGTCGAGTTCGTACAGGCCGACGGCGATGCGGTGCGGACGCAGGGTCGGTTCACCCTTCGCGCCGGCCGGCAGCGCGGGCGCCTCCTGACGGACCGCGAAGGAGGTGATGACCCCGTCCGCGTCCACGGCGATCTCGGGCCGCAGGACGTTGATCCCGGCCGTCTCCAGCCACGCCTTCGACCAGGACTTGAGGTCACGCCCGGAGGTCTCCTCCAGCGCGCCGAGCAGGTCCGACAGCCGCGTGTTGCCGAACGCGTGCCGCTTGAAGTACGCCTGCACACCCTGGAAGAACGCGTCCTGGCCGACGTACGCGACGAGCTGCTTCAGGACGGAGGCGCCCTTGGCGTACGTGATCCCGTCGAAGTTGACGAGGACGTCGTCGAGGTCGTTGATCTCCGCCATGATCGGGTGCGTGGACGGCAGTTGGTCCTGCCGGTAGGCCCACGTCTTCATCGAGTTGGCGAACGTCGTCCAGGAGTGCGGCCACCGGGAGCCGGCGGCGTCCGCCTGGCAGGCGATCGACGTGTACGTCGCGAACGACTCGTTCAGCCAGAGGTCGTTCCACCACTCCATGGTGACCAGGTCGCCGAACCACATGTGCGCCAGCTCGTGGAGGATCGTCTCCGCGCGCGTCTCGTACGCGGCGTCCGTCACCTTCGAGCGGAACACGTACTGGTCGCGGATGGTCACTGCGCCCGCGTTCTCCATCGCACCCGCGTTGAACTCGGGGACGAAGAGCTGGTCGTACTTCTCGAACGGGTACGCGTAGTCGAACTTCTCCTGGAACCAGTCGAAGCCCTGCCGGGTGACCTCGAAGATCGCGTCGGAGTCGAGGAACTCGGCCAGCGAGGGGCGGCAGTAGATCCCCAGCGGCACCGACTGGCCGTCCTTCTCGTACACGCTGTGCACCGAGTGGTACGGGCCGACGATCAGCGCCGTGATGTACGTCGAGATGCGCGGCGTCGGCTCGAACTCCCAGACGTCGTCCTTCGGTTCGGGCGTCGGCGAGTTGGAGATCACCGTCCAGCCGGTCGGCGCCTTCACCGTGAACCTGAACGTCGCCTTCAGGTCCGGCTGTTCGAAGGAGGCGAAGACGCGGCGGGCGTCCGGCACCTCGAACTGCGTGTACAGGTACGCCTGTTGGTCGACCGGGTCGACGAACCGGTGCAGACCCTCACCGGTGTTGGTGTAGGCGCAGTCCGCGACGACCCGCAGGACGTTCGGCCCCTCCAGCAGACCCGGCAGGGCGATCCGGGAATCCTTGAACACCTCGGCGGGGTCCAGCGCGTCCCCGTTCAGCGTCACCTCCAGCGCGGCCGGGGCGACCAGGTCGATGAACGACTCGGCGCCGCTCTCGGATACATCGAAGCGCACCGTGGTCACGGACCTGTAGGTGCCGCCCTCCTGCGCTCCGGAGAGGTCCAGATCGATCTCGTACGAGTCAACGGTGAGCAGCTTCGCCCGCTGCTGCGCCTCTTCGCGAGTCAGGTTTGTGCCAGGCACGCGTTCATCTCCTCGTTATGCGTGGGTTGTGGTCATCTTTCCACGCGCTCTCGCCCGGCACCCAGCCGATATGGCATCCGCCAGCGCGCGCACTCCCCGGCTCTCCCCACCGCGCGCCCACACCAACCCCAGCGCGGATTCCGTCAACCCCTCGACGGGGACGTACACGATGTCGTCCCGCCGGTGCGCGGCGGCCGACGGCTCGCACAGCAGCATCACCCCCCGCCCCGTCGCCACCAGCGTCAGCGCCTCCTGGAGAGTGCCCGCCAGCGGTCCGTGCGGCGCCGGCGCCTGCTCGGCACGCCAGTACGCGGGCGCCGGGGGAGCGGGCCCCACCAGCGGCTGCGCCACGA
>NZ_JBTYMC010000241.1:0-10172 GCF_054880855.1 Streptomyces sp. S6
CCGTGGTCCCCTGAGGTGGGCCGGAGAGTCCGGTGTCGCTCTGGGAGTGGGCGGGGGTGGCGTCTCGCAGGGGGTGCGCCGGGGGTGCCGGCGTCCGCCTGAGGTCGGCCGTGAAGTCCGGCGACGGCTTCTTCACCACCTTCTTCATCAGCCCCTACTCCCGCCACCTCGCCCGCTGGTGCGCGCGCCGGGGCCTGACCCCCAACCAGGTCACCACCGCCTCCCTGCTGACGGCCCTGATCGCGGCCGGCTGCGCGGCGACCGGCACCCGCACGGGGTTCGTCACGGCGGGCGTCCTGCTGATCGTGTCGTTCGTCCTGGACTGCACGGACGGCCAGCTCGCCCGCTACGCCCTCAAGTACTCGACGCTGGGCGCCTGGCTCGACGCGACCTTCGACCGGGCCAAGGAATACGCCTACTACGCGGGCCTCGCCCTCGGAGCGGCGCGCGGCGGCGATGACGTGTGGGCGCTCGCGCTGGCCGCGATGGCCGTGCAGACCGTCCGCCACATGGTCGACTTCGCCTACCACGAGGCCGAGGACGACGTCGCCCCGCCCGCGACGGGACCCGTCAAGAAGGTCGGCCTGTCGGTGTGGGTGCGCCGCATGATCGTCCTGCCGATCGGGGAGCGCTGGGCGATGATCGCGGTCCTCACCGCCGTCGCCACCCCCCGCATCACCTTCTACGCCCTCCTCGTCGGCTGCGGCCTCGCCGCCCTCTACACCACCGCCGGCCGCGTCCTGCGCTCCCTGCGCCGCCGCACCCCGAACACGGACCGCTCCGCGCGGGCGCTGGCGGACCTGGCGGACAACGGCGCGCTCGTCGCGGCGCTGCACCCCCTGGCCCGGCGGATCGGCGTGCGGGACCACGGCACGCTCTCCCGGGCCGGCTCGGTCGTCGGCGTCGTCGCGCCCCTGCTGCTCGCCGCCGCCCTCGCGGGCTACGGCAGCGGCTGGCCCGTCCTGTTCGCCGCCCTGTACGTCCTCGGCTCGGCGACCGTCACCGTCCTGCCCTTCAAGGGCACCCTGGACTGGCTCGTCGTCCCCCTCTTCCGCACCGCCGAATACGCCACCGTCCTCCTGCTGGCGAGCCAAGCGGACGTGAACGGAGCGCTTCCGGCGGCTTTCGGGCTGGTGGCCGCCGTCGCCTACCATCACTACGACACGGTGTACCGCATCCGCGGTGGCGCCGGAGCGCCGCCGGCCTGGCTGGTGCGCGCCATCGGAGGGCAGGAAGGACGGACGCTGCTGGTCTGCGTCCTCGCCGCCCTGCTCGACGCAGAGACTTTCACCCTCGCGCTCACGGCGCTCGCCGTGGCCGTCGCCCTGCTGGTGCTCGCCGAGAGCATCCGCTTCTGGGTCACCGCGCACAAGGCCGGTGCCCCAGCCGTACACGACGAAGGAGAATCCGCATGATCGGCCTCGTGCTGGCGGCCGGCGCCGGCCGGAGACTGCGCCCCTACACCGACACCCTGCCCAAGGCACTGGTGCCGGTCGACGGCGAGACGACCGTCCTCGACCTGACCCTCGGCAACTTCGCCGAGATCGGCCTCACCGACGTCGCGATCATCGTCGGGTACCGCAAGGAGGCCGTGTACGAGCGCCAGGCCGCCCTGGAGGCCAAGTACGGCCTCAAGCTGACGCTCATCGACAACGACAAGGCCGAGGAGTGGAACAACGCCTACTCCCTGTGGTGCGGCCGTGACGCCCTCAAGGACGGCGTGATCCTCGCCAACGGCGACACCGTCCACCCGGTCTCCGTCGAGCGGACGCTGCTCGCCGCGCGCGGCGACGGCAAGCGGATCATCCTCGCCCTCGACACGGTCAAGTCCCTGGCCGACGAGGAGATGAAGGTCGTCGTCGACCCCGGGAAGGGCGTCAGCAAGATCACCAAGCTGATGGACCCGGCCGAGGCGACCGGCGAGTACATCGGCGTCACCCTCATCGAGGGCGAGGCCACCGACGCGCTCGCCGACGCGCTCAAGACCGTCTGGGAGACCGACCCCCAGCAGTTCTACGAGCACGGCTACCAGGAGCTGGTGAACCGCGGCTTCCAGATCGACGTGGCGCCCATCGGCGACGTCAAGTGGGTCGAGATCGACAACCACGACGACCTGGCCAAGGGGCGGGAGATCGCATGCCAGTACTGACCCGGCTGATCCCGTCGCCGGTCGTCGTGGACATCCGCCCGGGTGCCCTCGACGACCTGGCGTCGGTGCTCGCCGACGAGCGCATCTCGCACTCGGGGAAGCTGGCGGTCGCGGTCAGCGCCGGTTCGGGTGCGCAGCTGCGTGAGCGCCTCGCGCCCGCGCTGCCCGGCGCGAGCTGGTACGAGGTGTGCGGCGGCACCCTCGACGACGCGATCCGGCTGGCCGGCGACATAAAGGCCGGTCACTACGACGCCGTCGTCGGCCTCGGCGGCGGCAAGATCATCGACTGCGCCAAGTTCGCCGCGGCGCGCGTCGGCCTGCCGCTGGTCGCCGTCCCGACGAACCTCGCGCACGACGGCCTGTGCTCGCCGGTCGCGACCCTCGACAACGACGCGGGACGCGGCTCCTACGGGGTGCCGAACCCGATAGCGGTCGTCATCGACCTGGAGCTGGTCCGCGAGGCGCCCGTCCGGTTCGTGCGGTCCGGTATCGGCGACGCGATCTCCAACATCTCGGCGATCGCGGACTGGGAGCTCGCCAACCGGGTCAACGGCGAGAAGATCGACGGCTTGGCGGCGGCCATGGCCCGGCAGGCCGGCGAGGCGGTGCTGCGCCACCCCGGCGGCATCGGCGACGACGGCTTCCTCCAGGTGCTGGCCGAGGCGCTGGTGCTGACCGGGATCGCGATGTCGGTGTCCGGTGACTCCCGGCCCGCGTCCGGCGCCTGCCACGAGATCAACCACGCGTTCGACCTGCTGTTCCCCAAGCGTGCCGCGGCGCACGGCGAGCAGTGCGGCCTCGGGGCCGCGTTCGCCATGTACCTGCGGGGCGCGCACGAGGAGTCCGCGTTCATGGCGGAGGTGCTGCGCCGGCACGGCCTGCCGGTGCTGCCGGAGGAGATCGGCTTCAGCGTGGGCGAGTTCGTCCAGGCCGTGGAGTTCGCCCCGCAGACCCGCCCCGGCCGCTACACGATCCTCGAACACCTCGACCTCACGACCGACCAGATCAAGGACGTCTACGCCGACTATGTCAAGGCCATCGGTAGCTGAACTCCGGCCCGTCGTGCACCCCGCGGGGGTCAAGGACCGGCGCAGCGGTGAGCACTGGATGGGCCGCCTCTACATGCGCGAGGTGTCCCTCAGGGTCGACCGGTACCTGGTCGACACGCGTGTCACGCCGAACCAGTTGACGTACCTGATGACCGTCTGCGGGGTGCTGTCCGCCCCCGCACTGCTGGTGCCCGGCGTCTGGGGCGCCGTCCTCGGTGTCGTCGCCGTCCAGCTCTACCTGCTGCTGGACTGCGTCGACGGGGAGATCGCCCGCTGGCGCAAGCAGTATTCGCTGGCCGGGGTGTACCTGGACCGGGTCGGCGCCTACCTGACCGACGCGGCCGTCCTCGTCGGCCTCGGCCTGCGGGCCGCCGACGTGTTCGGCACCGGGCGCATCGACTGGCTGTGGGCGTTCCTCGGGACGCTCGCCGCGCTCGGCGCGATCCTGATCAAGGCGGAGACGGACCTGGTCGGGGTGGCCCGGCACCAGAACGGGATGGCGCCGGTCAAGGAGTCGGCGTCCGAGCCGCGCTCCTCCGGGATGGCGCTGGCCCGCAAGGCCGCCGCCGCGCTCAAGTTCCACCGGCTGATCCTCGGCATCGAGGCGTCCCTGCTGATCCTGGTCCTCGCGGTCGCCGACCACTACCACGGCGACCTCTTCTGGACCCGCCTCGGCACCGCCGTCCTGGCCGGCATCGCCCTCCTCCAGACCCTGCTGCACCTGGTGTCGGTGCTGGTCTCCAGCAGGCTGAAGTGAACGCGCTGAAGGTCGGCGCGGTCGTCATCACGATGGGCAACCGCCCCGAGGAGCTGCGCGCGCTGCTCGACTCGGTCGCCAAGCAGGACGGCGACCCGGTCGAGGTCGTCGTGGTCGGCAACGGCTCACCCGTCCCGGACGTCCCCGAGGGCGTGCGCACGATCGAGCTGCCGGAGAACCTCGGCATCCCGGGCGGGCGCAACGTCGGCATCGAGGCGTTCGGGCCGAGCGGCCGGGACGTCGACATACTGCTGTTCCTCGACGACGACGGCCTCCTCCCCGAGCACGACACCGCCGAGCTGTGCCGGGGCGCGTTCGCGGACGACGCCCGCCTCGGCATCGTCAGCTTCCGCATCGCCGACCCGGAGACCGGTGTCACGCAGCGCCGGCACGTGCCGAGGCTGCGGGCGTCCGACCCGATGCGCTCCTCGCGGGTGACGACGTTCCTCGGCGGCGCCAACGCGGTGCGCACCCAGGTCTTCGCCGAGGTCGGGGGGCTGCCCGACGCGTTCTTCTACGCCCACGAGGAGACCGACCTCGCGTGGCGGGCGCTGGACGCGGGGTGGGGGATCGACTACCGGTCCGACATGGTGCTGCACCATCCGACGACGGCGCCGTCCCGGCACGCGGTCTACCACCGCATGGTGGCCCGCAACCGCGTGTGGCTGGCCCGCCGCAACCTGCCCGCCCCGCTCGTCCCGGTCTACCTCGGGGTGTGGCTGACGCTGACCCTGCTGCGCCGCCCCTCCATACCCGCGCTCAGGGCGTGGTTCGGCGGGTTCCGGGAAGGCTGGAGAACCGACTGCGGCCCGCGCAGGCCGATGCGGTGGCGTACGGTGTGGCGGCTGACCCGACTGGGCCGCCCGCCGATCATCTGAAAAGCTCGTCCCCGAGGTCACCCCGGGCCGCCCTCGCGCGGCCCCCGGCTCGTGCCAGGCCCGCCCAGGCCACGCATCCCGAGACGAAAGTTTCCGCTTGTGAGTGAGAGAACCCATGAGGTCGGCGTCATGACGAGTGAGCCCCCGTCACCGGACGACGGGCTCACACCTGCCCAGCTCGCCGAGAAGTACGGGCTGGCCGTCAGCGGCGCGCGGCCTTCCCTGAGCGCGTACGTCCGGCAGTTGTGGGGCCGGCGCCACTTCATCCTGGCCTTCTCCTCGGCGAAGCTGTCCGCCCAGTACAGCCAGGCGAAGCTCGGCCAGCTCTGGCAGGTGGCCACCCCGCTGCTCAACGCGGTCGTGTACTTCCTGATCTTCGGGCTCATCCTGAACGCCGGGAAGGGCATGCCGAAGGACGTCTACATCCCGTTCCTCGTCACGGGCATCTTCGTCTTCACGTTCACGCAGAGCTCCGTCATGTCGGGTGTGCGGGCGATCTCCGGGAACCTCGGTCTGGTGCGGGCGCTGCACTTCCCGCGCGCCTCCCTGCCGATCTCCTTCGCGCTCCAGCAGCTCCAGCAGTTGCTGTGGTCGATGCTGGTGCTGTTCCTCGTCGTCATGGCGTTCGGCAGCTACCCCGCGCTGTCCTGGGCGCTGATCGTGCCGGCGCTGGTCCTTCAGTTCTTCTTCAACATGGGCCTCGCCCTCGTCTTCGCGCGCGCGGGCGCCAAGACCCCCGACCTCGCGCAGTTGATGCCGTTCGTGCTGCGGACGTGGATGTACGCGTCCGGCGTGATGTTCTCCATCCCGGTGTACCTCGCCGACCGGCCGGGCTGGGTCTCGACACTGCTCCAGTGGAACCCGACGGCCGTCTACATGGACCTGATGCGTTTCGCCCTCATCGAGGACTACGGCTCGGCCAACCTCCCCGACCACGTCTGGGCGGTCGCGGGCGGCTGGGCCGCCCTGTTCGCCGTCGGCGGCTTCGTGTACTTCTGGCAGGCGGAGGAGAGGTACGGCCGTGGCTGAGCCGAGCACGCGCGTCCCGACGGTCATCGCGCAGGACGTGCACATCGTCTACCGCGTCAACGGTGCCAAGGGCGGCAAGGGCAGCGCGACGGCCGCGCTGAGCCGGATCGTCAAGCGCCGGGGGGGCGGTGAGGAGCGCGGGGTGCGCAAGGTGCACGCCGTGCGAGGAGTGTCGTTCACCGCGTACCGGGGTGAGGCGATCGGGCTGATCGGCACCAACGGCTCCGGCAAGTCGACGCTGCTGCGGGCGATCGCCGGACTGCTGCCGCCGGAGAGCGGCAAGGTGTACACCGACGGCCAGCCCTCGCTGCTCGGCGTCAACGCGGCCCTGATGAACGACCTCACCGGTGAGCGCAACGTCGTCCTCGGCGGCCTCGCGATGGGGATGTCCCGGGAGCAGATCAAGGAGCGCTACCAGGAGATCGTCGACTTCTCGGGGATCAACGAGAAGGGCGACTTCATCTCGCTGCCGATGCGCACCTATTCCTCCGGCATGGCCGCGCGGCTCAGGTTCTCCATCGCCGCCGCCAAGGACCACGACGTCCTGATGATCGACGAGGCCCTCGCGACCGGCGACCGCAAGTTCCAGGTGCGCTCCGAGGAACGCATCCGGGAGCTGCGCAAGCAGGCGGGCACGGTGTTCCTCGTCAGCCACAGCAACAAGTCGATCCGCGACACCTGCGACCGGGTGCTGTGGCTGGAGCGCGGTGAGCTGCGGATGGACGGGCCGACCGACGCGGTGATCAAGGAGTACGAGAAGTTCACGGGTAAATAGCCCGTATGGCACCGGGCCCCGCCGCAACCGTTCGGCGGGGCCTCTCGTCTGCAAAAGAAGTGTCAACTCGGCTGTGGCGAAGGAATCTTGACGGCAATCGGTGTGTTGTTGTGATCTGCGGGAGACCCCGACGAACCACCGTGCGCTGTACAACGTAAGCTGTAGCGGTCTCGAATCGCGGCAAGTGGGGCGATAACGTGCGCGGACGACTTCAACTGGTACACCGCCGCGCGGGGGTCCGGGCGGCGTGTCCGAAATAGTGCGTATTGGGTCGGCAGTGTAGAACGGGAGATGTGACGGCAATGGCTACGGATACTCCCAGGACCGACCGTGGCACCCTCGACAAGGCCGCCGACGAGAACTTCCCCGTCGCCCCCTTCTTCCTCCCCCGCGCCTGGCGCGACGACCTCATGGCGATCTACGGTTTCGCCCGCCTCGTCGACGACATCGGCGACGGCGACCTCGCCCCCGGCGGCGCCGACGCCCGCCGGCTCGGCGTCCCCGAGACCGACGCGGACGACCGCCTCCTGATGCTCGACGCCTTCGAGACGGACCTGCGCCGCGTCTTCGACTCCACCCCGCACCACCCCCTCCTGCTGGCCCTCCAGCCCACGGTCCGCCGCCGCGGCCTCACCCCCGAGCCCTTCCTCGGCCTGATCGCCGCGAACCGCCAGGACCAGCAGGTCACCCGGTACGAGACGTACGACGACCTCCTCGCCTACTGCGAGCTGTCCGCCAACCCGGTGGGCCGCCTCGTCCTCGCCGTCACCGGCACCGCGACCCCCGAGCGCGTCCGCCGCTCCGACGCGGTCTGCACCGCTCTCCAGATCGTCGAACACCTCCAGGACGTGGCCGAGGACTTCGGCCGGGGCCGCGTCTACCTCCCCGTCGAGGACATGAAACGCTTCCACGTGACCGAGGCGGACCTCGCGGCGGAGCACACCGGCGCGTCGCTGCGCGCGCTGGTCGCGTTCGAAGCAGAACGCGCCCGCCTGCTCCTGAATGAAGGCGCCCCCCTTGTGGGTAGCGTCACCGGCAGGCTCAGGCTGCTGCTCGCCGGCTTCGTGGCGGGGGGACGCGCGGCGCTCCACGCGATCTCCGCCGTGCGGTACGACGTACTTTCCGGCCCGCCCAAGCCCGGCACGCTGCGGCTGCTGCGCGAAGCGGGCACGACCCTGCGAGGAGAGGGGTGATCCGGACCGTGGAACCGTCACCGAACGTGTCCGCGCCGGTACTCGCCGCCTA
The DNA here is from genome assembly GCF_054880855.1 of Streptomyces sp. S6. Lineage (NCBI taxonomy): Bacteria > Bacillati > Actinomycetota > Actinomycetes > Kitasatosporales > Streptomycetaceae > Streptomyces > Streptomyces sp. S6. Next base: position 7,883 of record NZ_JBTYMC010000241.1, read on the forward strand.
CAGCTACTGCGAGGCCGTCACCGGCACACAGGCCCGCAACTTCGCTTACGGCATCCGGCTGCTGCCCACATCCAAGAGACGCGCGATGTCCGCGCTGTACGCGTTCTCCCGGCGCGTCGACGACATCGGCGACGGCGACCTCGCCCCGGAGGTGAAGAGCGCCCGCCTCGCGGACACCCGCGCCCTGCTCACCCGGGTCCAGAAGGGCGACGTCGCCGAGGACGACACCGACCCCGTCGCGGTCGCCCTCGCCCACACCTCCCAGGTCTACCCCGTGCCGCTCGGCGGCCTCGACGAGCTGATCGACGGCGTCGAGATGGACCTGCGCGGCGAGACCTACGAGACCTGGGACGACCTCAAGACGTACTGCAAGTGCGTCGCCGGCGCGATCGGGAGGCTCTCCCTCGGCGTCTTCGGCACCCGCCCAGGCAGCGGCGGCGCCGAGCGCGCCCCCGAGTACGCCGACACCCTCGGCCTCGCCCTCCAGCTCACCAACATCCTGCGCGACGTCCGCGAGGACGCCGAGGGCGGCCGTACCTACCTCCCCGCCGACGACCTGGCCAAGTTCGGCTGCTCCGCCGGGTTCGCCGGCCCGCGGCCCCCGGCTGGCTCCGACTTCGCGGGCCTCGTCCACTTCGAGGTGCGCCGGGCCCGCGCCCTGTTCGCCGAGGGGTACCGGCTGCTGCCGATGCTGGACCGCCGCAGCGGGGCCTGCGTCGCCGCGATGGCCGGGATCTACCGGCGCCTGCTGGAGCGCATCGAACGCGACCCCGAGGCCGTCCTGCGCGGCCGGGTCTCCCTGCCCGGCCGGGAGAAGGCGTACGTCGCCGCGCGCGGCCTGTCCGGACTCGACGCCCGGCACGTCTCCCGACAGACCGTCAGGAGGCCCTCTTGACGGACTCCCCGGCCCCGCTCGTCACTCCTGTCCCCCAGGCAACCCCGCAGGTCCGTCCGGCGTCACTGACGGCAGGGGAGGGGACGCGATGACCGACGAGAACACCGGACGGCACGCCGTCGTGGTCGGCGGCGGCCTCGCCGGGGTCACCGCCGCGCTCGGCCTCGCGGACGCCGGGGTGCGCGTCACCCTCCTCGAAGGCAGGCCACGCCTCGGCGGGCTCGCCTTCTCCTTCCGGCGCGGAGAGCTGAGCGTCGACAACGGCCAGCACGTCTACCTCCGCTGCTGCACCGCCTACCGCTGGTTCCTGGACCGCATCGGCGCCACCGAACTCGCCCCGCTCCAGCCCCGGTTGGACGTCCCCGTGGTCGACGTCGCCAAACCCGAGGGACGGCGCCTCGGCCGCCTGCGGCGCGACGCCCTGCCGGTGCCGCTGCACCTCGGGCGCAGCCTCGCCACCTACCCGCACCTCTCGCTCGCCGAGCGCGCCAAGGTCGGCCGAGCCGCGCTCGCGCTGAAGGGGCTCGACCTCACCGACCCCGCCCTCGACGCACAGGACTTCGGCGGCTGGCTCGCCGCGCACGGGCAGTCCACGCGGACCGTCGAGGCCCTGTGGGACCTGGTCGGCGTCGCCACCCTCAACGCGGTCGCGGGCGACGCCTCGCTGGCGCTCGCCGCGATGGTGTTCAAGACCGGTCTGCTGTCCGACCCGGGCGCCGCCGACATCGGCTGGGCCCATGTCCCGCTCGGGGACCTGCACGACGGGCTGGCCCGCAAGGCGCTCGACTCCGCGGGCGTGAGCACCGAGGTCCGGACACGCGTCACCTCCGTCTCCCGCCAGGACGACGGCCGGTGGACCGTCGAGGTTCCCGGCCGCACGCTCGACGCCGACGCGGTCGTCCTCGCCGTCCCCCAGCGCGAGGCGTACGACCTCCTGCCGCCCGGCGCGCTCGACGCCCCCGAGCGGCTCCTGGAGATCGGCACCGCCCCCATCCTGAACGTGCACGTGATCTACGACCGCCCGGTCATGAACGTCCCCTTCCTGGCCGCCCTCGGCACGCCCGTGCAGTGGGTCTTCGACCGCACCGCAGCCTCCGGGCTCGGGCAGGGGCAGTACCTCGCGCTGTCCCAGTCGGCCGCGCAGGACGACATCGACGCACCCGTGGCGGCGCTGCGCGAGCGCTACCTGCCGGAACTCGCGAAGCTGCTGCCGAGGGCGCGCGGCGCCGAGGTCCGCGACTTCTTCGTCACCCGCGAGAGGACCGCGACCTTCGCCCCGGCCCCCGGCGTCGGGCGGCTGCGCCCCGGCGCCGTCACGAAAGCCCCCGGCCTCCACCTGGCCGGCGCGTGGACCGCCACCGGGTGGCCCGCGACCATGGAGAGCGCGGTCCGCAG
>NZ_JBTYMC010000242.1:0-10131 GCF_054880855.1 Streptomyces sp. S6
CCGCCTCGCCGCCGTCTGCGGCCTCGTCCACGCCGACCCCGCCGACCCCCGCACCCTCGCCCAGCTCGCGACCGCGACCGGCACCGGGGAGCGCACGCTCAGCCGGCTGTTCCGGGCCGACCTCGGGATGACCTTTCCGCAGTGGCGTACGCAGTCGCGGCTGTACCACGCGCTGCGCATGCTGGCCGGCGGTGAACCCGTCACGGCTGTCGCCCACCGGTGCGGGTGGGCGTCCGCGAGTGCCTTCGTCGACGTGTTCCACAGGGCCTTCGGGATCACGCCGGGACAGTACGGAAGGGGTGCCGCCGGAGGGGGTGAGGAGGGCAAGTAGCATCGCGCGGAACCCCACGTGAAGGAGGGACTGGCCATGAGCCGCGCACCCGAGACCGGTGACGTCGTCGAGGACTTCTCGCTGCCGGACGAGACCGGAACCGTACGGAGCCTCACCGAGCTGCTTGCCGACGGGCCGGTCGTCCTCTTCTTCTACCCGGGGGCGCTCACCCCCGGGTGCACCGCCGAGGCGTGCCATTTCCGGGATCTGGCCGCCGAGTTCGAGGCGGTCGGCGCTCGGCCGGTGGGGATCAGCGGGGACACCGTCGACAAGCAGAACGAGTTCGTCGGCAAGCACACGCTGGGGATGCCGCTGCTGTCCGACGTGGACGGCGCCGTGCGCGAGAGGTTCGGGGTGAAGCGCGGGTTCGCCCTCATGGCGACCAAGCGGGTCACGTTCGTCATCGGGCAGGACCGGACGATCCTGGAGGTCGTGCGCAGCGAACTGCGGATGAACCAGCACGCGGACCGGGCGCTGGAGGTGCTGCGCGCGCGAGGCTGAGGGAGTGTGTGAAGGGGGCCGCCGTCAGGAACACGGTTCGGGACGGCGAACCCCCTGGCTTCACTGGAAGTCGCAGCCCGGGTTGGGGGCGTCCTCCGAGTACGGGGCGCCGTGCGGCAGGACGTACAGCGCCTTCAGGACCAGCGGGGTGTCGCCCAGGTTGCGGCCGATGTGCGTGTAGTTCGGGCCCTCCTGGATGATCTGGCCCGGCGTGTAGACGCCGTCGGAGCCGCACGTCGCGTCGAAGTGGCTCAGCGTGCCCTCCTCGATCAGGCCGTAGACCATGCCGTCGTGGAAGTGCCAGCCGGTCGACTGGCCCGGCGGGATGGTCAGTTCGCGCACGATGTAGTCCTTGCCGTCGACCGTCTTCTGGGCGAGGAGTTTCGCGGTCACCCCGGGGCCCGGGGGTGTGGCCTGTGCGGTGGTGGTGCCGAGCGCGAGGGCCGCGCAGGTGGCGGCGAGGACGGTGCGGATACGCATGGGGGAGCCTCCTGAGGCGTCGTCGGGCGGACGATATCCGACGGCGGGGGCAGGAGTGGGGGATTCCGGGTGGAGAGGCCGTAAACCGATCCTGGAGGGATCATGGAGGTCGGGCCGATTCACGGGAGCAGGAAAAAGGAAGGGTGCCGGAATCGATATCCGGCACCCTTTGATCACAAGAGGTGATTGCGCGACTAGTCGTTCATCATCCTTGTTGCCTTCCTTGGTGATTGTCGTTGCTTTCTCAGTCTAGCAGAAGAAAGTAACGTCCTAAAGGTTACGGGATCGCGGCCGGATAACTCCAGTTCCACTCGATGCTGTACGTGTTTCCTTTACGCGGCTTTTTGATCCTCGCGGACACGACTTTAGTTGCCACGTCATATTCGAAGTCGACTCGCTGAATTGTCTTCCCGTCTCGAAACCCTTTGCGTTCCACGACGTAGAACTCGTCTTTGGCGGGCATGTGGCCATCGGGAAAAATCACGCGCAGGAACAGCTCGCTCAAGGATTCGCGAACGTGCTTGGACAGATGCGGCTCGAACTTCTCCCCTTCGTCGAACAGGTTCTGAAGCACGCAGACTTGAGCGGTTTCACCCTGGAGCAAAGGGTTCAAGAAATGCACGTAGTAGTAGCGCCACCCTTGGACTGTCATCCGGGGATTGTCCAGCAGTACTTGCGCGTTGCTCGTCAGGGAAATCTGTGATGCGCCTCCCTGTCCCGACCAGTTGTATCTGTTCGAGAAGAGAGTGACATTGTCCCGACGTGCTTCGATCTCGATCTCGACCTCCTGCTTCTGACGTCTGAGGTCGTCCGGGTCGAACGAATACGTGAAAGACATCTTCCGCAAGCGGTACCCCAGGGGTGTTTCTCTGCGTCGAAACACGTACCGATGAAGCAGTGCGCCCACTGGTAGGCAGAAAGCTGCAACCGTCACTCCGAGGAGTGTGTCGCGGGCGCTGTCCGAGAGGCCTGAATTATTGAGCAGTAAGTACAGGCCTGTGACTAGGGCGCCAACCGTCAGGAGGGTCCACCAGAAATTCCGTACCATGGAAACCCATGTGGAAACTTGCAGAAGCCGTTCGGACCATCTTGCCCTGCTTGGCGTCTGTGCCATACGGGGACCCCTTGAAAAACGGATTTAGCCGACGTGACGAGCCTCACAATCATCTGGTGCGTTTCGCCTCAAGGCAGCCGAACTGTGGGATGTTCCACTATCGTTACGATACGCATATCGGTTATATGGGGCATAGGGGTGTCGACGGGCGGCCTTGGTGTGGTGGGGATGGTTCTCAAACGCCGGACGGGCTGGAGGACGGCTTCCAGCCCAGTGCCGGGCCCAGGTTCGTCGCCATGTCCGTCAGGATCTGTACGTAGTCCTCGTGGTCGAACGTGAAGGGGAGAGCGAAGGCGACCTCGTCGATCTCGCGGAACGCGGCGTGCGAGTGGAGGCGCTCGGCGAGTTGCTCGGACGTGCCCACGTAGTCCGGGGCGAACAGCAGGCGGGCCGGGCCTTGGGGGGTGGTGGTGCGGGGGAGGCGTTTCGCCGCGTACTCCTCGTACTTGGCGCGTTGGGCCGGGGTGGCGGAGTCGGTGGGGATGACGACGAGGCCCTGGGAGACGCGGGCGGAGTCGCCGGCGGGGTGGGCGGCGCGGAAGGCCCGGATGTGGGAGAGCTGGATCTGCGCGAAGTCCTCGGACTCCTCCGCCTTGACGACGCTGCTCGTCAGGAAGTTCATGCCGTGTTCCCCGGCCCAGCGGGCGGAGCCGAGGCTGCCGCCGCCGTACCACATGCGGGTGCCGAGGCCGGGGGACTGGGGCTGGACCTTGTCGGAGAAGATCTCGAACCCCTGCACTCCGCTGAAGTCGCTCGCGGACTCGCCCCGCACGAAGCCCAGAAGCCGGCGCACCCGCTCGTAGGAGAAGTCCTCGGCGTCGGCGGTGTCCGGGTAGAGGGCGCCCTTGACGGTGTCCCACTGCATCGGCGGGCCCACACTGACCCCCGGGTTCAGCCGCCCGCCGGACAGGAGGTCGACCGTCGCCCAGTCCTCGGCGAGGCGCAGCGGATTCTCCCAGCCGAGCGGCGTCACGGCCGTACCGAGGTCGATACGGCTCGTGCGCTGGGACGCGGCGGCGAGGACCGCGACGGGGGAGGAGATGCCGAACTGGAGGTGACGGTGGCGCAGCCACGCGCTGTCGAAACCGAGCCGCTCACCCAGCTCGATGATCTCCAGGGTGGATTCGTGGCCCGCGCGAGGGTCGCCCTCGTCGAACAGGCCGATGGTGAGAAAGCCGAGCTTGCGCAGGGGGCGAGGGGTGGACGGCATGGGCTCTCCAACTGTCACGGTGTGTACGACCGTGCCAACCCGCGCCGCGCCTCACGCATTCCGGTTCAGCGGGACGGTCACCTCGTCCTCGACCGGCGGATCGACCTCCTGGGCCAGGTTCCCGGTCGCGGCGAAGCACCGGATGCGCACCGACTCGGGCGTGACGTCCAGCCGCAGGAAGCTCTTGAAGAACGGCGGACTGTACGTCGCGGAACTCGGCGAGAAGAGCTGCGTGTAGATCTTCCGCACCGGCAGCCGGAACCGCTTACGGCGTTCCGGTCTCCCCGCGACCCCGAGCAGCGCGGCGACCAGCCTGATCCGCCGGGTGAGCCGCACCCCGGGCCCCGGCGTCCGCGTCGGCGGCATCCCGAGCCGCTCCGCGATCACCGCCGTCGCCTCCTCCTCGCTCAGCCGGAAGAACCGCGCCAGCCGCAGCCGCCGCCCGTACAGCCCCGCGTAGAACGCCAGCGAGTCACCCCGCAGCGGATAGCACCGGAAGTCCGCCTCGCTCACCCCCGCGACCGCCACCCGCGGAATCGTGTGCGTGGCGTGCATGAACGCGCCCCCGCCGCCCGAGACGACGTACTGGAGCGTACGGCCGTCCGCGAGCCGCACCGGATAGCGCTGGTAGTTGTGGATGTCCCCGCCGATCGCCGCGACATAGCGGTGTTCGGGTGCCCGCACGATCTCGTCGACCGTCCCGCCGCCCTCGATCGCACAGGGGTGCTGCTCACCGTCGACGTACAGCGGCGACCCGGTGACCAGGATCTTCGGCAGCGGCCCCCGCGACACCTCCCGCAGCCACGCCCCCTGCTCCGCGTCGAGCGTCCCGAGCAGCCCGGTGTCTATGCCTATGATCCGCACCGGCCCGGCGTCGATCGCCCAGTACGGCCCCGGCTGCACGGCCTGCTCCCGGCGCGACTCCCGCACCGCGTCGAGCTGTTCGCCGTCCCCCGGCCGCGCCCGGTGCCACAGCAGCGACCGCAGCCACGCCTTCGTCAGCGCACGCGGCTTCGGCTCGGCGGGCAGCGGCGGCGCGTCCCCGCAGAACACCCGCATGAACGCGCCGAGATCCTCGTACCAGTCGTGGTTGCCCGGCACCGCGTAGATCGGCGCCGGATAACTCGCGTACGGGCGGAAGAACTTGGTGCCGTAGTCGGCGGCGCTGCCCACGGGATAGATGACGTCGCTGGCGACGACGGCGAACCGCGTCCCCCGACTCGCCTTCAGGAACCCGGGCACGACCGCGTACTGGGGATCGTCGCCCTCGCCCGTGTCGCCGATCACCATGAACGAGAACCGGTCCGGGTCGTCCCGCCGGATCACCTTGTCGGCCGGCGCCCCGGCCGCCGCCCGCTGCGCGACCCACCGGCTTCTCGTCGAGCCGGTGGGATCGCCGAGCCAGGACGCCACCACCCCGTTGCGCGCGGCCCACAAGGTGCGCGGGTCCAGCCACGAGATCTTCTCGGTCTTCTCGGGCATGAGCTGACGGTAGGTACCCGGGGAGGCCTCGCCCCAGCCGGCGCCGGAGGCGGAATCGCGTGAGGAGGCTGACACGGAGGCACCGTAGCAATGGCCCGAACCTGACGGGGAGTCGGGGGCGAGGGCGGGCGGCCCGGGAACGAGCCGCCCGCCCCTGAACGCCGCGGCTCAGGCGGTCCCGCCCCGCTCGAACGGCAGCTTCTCGCCCGCCTCCACCGCCACCGGCAGCCGGTTCTCGCGCGGCGGCAGCGGGCAGGTCGCCAGGTCCGTGTACGCGCACGGCATGTTCCCGGCGCGGTTGAAGTCGACCGTCACCGCGCCCGCCGGGTCCGGCGCGGCGATGTGGAGGGCACGGTTCGCCGCGTACGTCGTCACGCCGGACGTCCCGTCGGTGAACAGCACCATCAGGCTGCCCGGCGTCATGCCGTTGAACGCGGTCAGCCGGTGGACGGTGCCGCCCAGCTCGAACTCGACCTGGCCGGGGGAGTCGTACACGTGCTCCAGGCCCTCGACGGCCGCGCCGACCGTCACCTCGCGCGGGGTGTCGTACGGGACGAAGCGGCCCGGCACCGCCCAGCGCGGGTCGGGGGCGTACGTGGGAGTCTCGCGGTGGTTCGTGCGGAGCGGGTTGCCGGGGTGGCGGGGGCGCAGGAGGTCGCTGCCGCCGCGCTTGGCGATCTCCAGGACGGCGTCCCCGGCACGGACGTACACGCTGGCGCGCTCGGGGAGCACACCGAAGGAGTGCCGGCCGGTCAGGGTCTCGCCGTCGAGGGCCAGTTCCTCACCCTCCGCCAGCTCCACGACCACGCCCTCGTCGCCGCTCGACCACACGCCCGGCGCGTCCTCGAAGCGCTCCGGTCCGGGGGAGAGCCAGCGCATGCTGGTGATCGCGAGGAATCCGTGCGGGCCGGTGAGCGTCTCCTCCCGTTTGTGGTGCCACTTCTCCCACTCCGCCACGAAACCGCTGCTCATGCGCGCTCCCTGCTCGTTTCCCCTGCCAACCACCCCGGCCCGCGACTCATTCCCGCGGCCCGTACAACGCGCTCGGCGCCCCGGTGGCCAGCGCCCAGTACCGGTCGCCGTACGACCAGTGCCACCACTCCGTGGGGTAGTTCACGAGCCCCGCCGCACCGAGCGCCTCGGCGAGGATCCGCCGGTTGTCCCGGGCGGCGCCGCTGATGTCCGGGGCGTCCGTGTAGCAGGCGCCGGCGCTCTCCTCCGGGCTCGCGTTGATCCGCGTGCCCATGTCGAGCTGCTCGCCCCCGGCGGTGACGAGGGTCAGGTCCACGGCGGCGCCCGCGCTGTGCGGTGCGATGCCGGGCGGGGAGACGTAGCGGCTCGCGGCGGTGTGGACGCGGTCGGCGGGCCAGTCGGGGTGGGCCGCGCGGAGTTCGGCGGAGTACTCCTCGAAGTAGGCGCGCTGGAGAGCGAGCGGGCGGTGGCCTTCGACGAAGAGGAGGTGCAGGCCGTCCGGGAGGTGGGTCTGCGCGGTGAGCAGGCGGGTGAGGACCCCTTCGCGCAGGTGTGCGTAGGCACCGGTCGCGTCCTGGCAGAGCGTGTCGGTGCGCAGCGTCTCGCGGACGTCGACCAGGGGTTCGTCGCGGTCCTCGACGGGGATCGCCGCGACCTTCGGGTCCGACATGAGGATGATCTTGGACATGGGTCGAGCATGCCCGGCCGAGGCGGTCATGACATCCTCCGGGACACCCCTCAGCCGCCGCTGCGCGTCCGCTCCCGGTCCCACGCCGTCGGCGGGCTGAACGCCTCGGGGACGGCGGCCGACTTCCGCCCGGCCAGCGGGCGGTTCCACTCGCCGTCCCCCAGCACCAGCAGCGGGTCGAACATGACCACGACCCCCGCGAGGAACAGGAAGATCACCGGCCCGATCAGCATCGGCAGCAGCAGCGAGGTCGGCGAGTCGCCGGCCCACGACGCCGTCGTCCCGTGCACCTCGACGCTGACCGCCGCCATGCCGGTGTAGTGCATCCCGGAGACGGCGACGCCCATCACGAGGCTCGCGCCGAGGCTGGGCAGGAAACCGCGGATGGAGACGGCCGCCCACAGCGCGGCGGTCGTGGCGCCGATCGCGATCAGCACGGAGACGGCGACCGTCGGCGGGTCGTACTTGATCCGGCCGTTGAGGTGCATCGCCGCCATGCCGAGGTAGTGCATCGCGGCCACCCCGAGCCCGGTCACGACCCCCGCGAACAGCAGCGTGCGGGTGCTCGCGCCCCGGTAGCCGACGATGAACACGCCGATGCCGACCACGACGACCGCGATGGCGAGGCTCAGCACGGTGAGCCCGACGTGGTAGCCGACGCGGGTCTCCACCACCCGGAACCCGATCATCGCGATGAAGTGCATCGTCCAGATCCCGCACCCGATCGACGTCGCGCCGAGCGCGAGCCAGCCCGGTTTCCAGGACTGCGTGTTGAGCAGCGAACGGACGATGCAGCGAAGGCCCAGCGCGCCTCCGAGGCACGCCATCACATAAGCCGCGATCGGGGTGACGGCCCCGTAACGGAACCCGTCCACCGTGCCTTCCACAGACATAGGCCAACTCCCCCCAGAGTCGATAGTTGTGCGTCTCTCGCGTGCCGATACGCAATTCTGGGCGCGGAAGTTCAAGGCTTGGCCCTCTTTATTCCGATTGGCATATTCGGGCGGCCATGCGAAAGGCGCCCGCGGGGAGAAGTCCCGCGAGCGCCCTGGTGCGGCGTCGGAGTGCGGTGTCAGAAGGTACGGCCGAGGAGGTCGAGAAGCGCGGCCCAGTGCCGCTCGTCCCCCTCCTTGCTGTACGCCGCCGTATCGGCCTGCGTGTAGCCGTGGAAGGCGCCCTCGTAGACCTCGGTGCGGTGGCGGACACCGGCATCGGTGAGCGCCTCCTCCAGGGTCCGGACGGCCTCCGGCGGCATCGAGTTGTCCTGGTCGGCGTGGCCGAAGTACACCTCGGCCGTGATGTTCCCGGCGAGCAGGTGCGGGCTGTCCGGGGCGTCGGTGGCCAGAGCGGCGGCGTGGAAGCCGGCCGCCGCCGCGACGCGGTCCGGGTGGGTGCCTGCGGTGAGCAGCGACAGCCGGGCGCCCATGCAGTAACCGGTCAGGCCCACGGGACCGTCGATCACCGCCGGGCTGGCGGCCAGCCAGTCCAGATAGGCGGCGGCGTCCTTCATCGCGAGTTCGGTGGTGAGCGACTGCATGACCGGCCAGATCTTCTCGAAGATCTCCGGCCGCGCCTGCGGGTCGATGAACTCGGGCAGTTCGAAGACCGGGGCGCGACCGTGCCGGTAGAACACGTTCGGGACGAGCACGGCGTAACCCTCGCCCGCGAGCCGGTCCGCCATGGACTTCAGGTGCGGACGCAGCCCGAAGGCGTCCTGGTAGAGCAGTACGGCGGGGTACGGGCCGGCGCCTTCGGGGTGGACGAAATAGGCGTCGGCGACGCCGTCCTCGGTGGTGATGTCGACAGTGGTTGCCTGAACTGAGGTCATGGGCGTCACTGTTGCATGCTTCAATCAACACCCCGTAGAGGGGCCCTCAGTTCATGAACCGCCCTTTACGGTTCACTCGAACCGCGACGCGTCCCCCGCCCCGTACCGCACGATCTGCGCCTCGCCCTCGGAGAAGTCCACCACCGTCGTCGGCTCGGTCCCGCACTCCCCGGAGTCCAGCACGCCGTCCAGGACGTGGTCCAGCTCGTCCTTGATCTGCCAGCCCTGCGTCATCGGCTCCTCCTCGCCCGGCAGCAGCAGCGTGCTGGACAGCAGCGGCTCGCCCAGCTCCGCCAGCAGCGCCTGGGTGACCGTGTGGTCCGGGATGCGCACCCCCACCGTCTTCTTCTTCGGGTGCTGGAGCATCCGGGGCACCTCGCGGGTCGCCGGCAGGATGAACGTGTAACTCCCGGGCGTGGACGCCTTGATCGACCGGAAGACGTTGTTGTCGATCTGCACGAACTGGCCGAGCTGCGCGAAGTCCTGGCACACCAGCGTGAAGTGGTGCCGGTCGTCCAGCTTGCGGATCGACCGGATGCGGTCGATGCCCTCCTTGCTGCCCAGTTTGCAGCCCAGCGCGTAGCAGGAGTCCGTGGGGTACGCGATCAGGGAACCGTCCCGGACGGCCTGGGCCACCTGGGAGATGGTGCGCGGCTGGGGGTTGTCGGGGTGCACGTCGTAGTACTTCGCCATGAGGCGAGCCTATGCCGCACCGGCCACCGCCACCGGCCCGGGACCCGCCGGGGGGATATGGCGTGTAACGTCCCTGGTCGACGCGGGGGGAGGACAGGAAGGACGCGGAGAGATGACGCCCCGGGACAAGGACGGCCCCCGGTGGGCCGAGGAGCTGCTCGCGCTGCTGCGGCCCACCGCGGGACACGGCGTGGAGAGCACCGTCGCCTGGCTGGCCCGCACCCTGGACGCCGAGGCGGCCCTGTACGACAACGCCGCCACCCCCGTCGCCGGACACCCCCTGTCCCTGGACGGCACCCCCGCCGCCGACGTCCTCGACGGCCGCCTCGCCGCCGCCTCCTGGGAGGGGGACGACCGGTATCTCCGCCTCGTCCGCGTGATACGGCCCGCTCCCGCGCACCCCTGGCTCCTCGCCGTCTCCCGCGCCGACCCCTTCGGCCCGGGCGCCTCCGACGTCGTCGCCCACACCGCCGCCGTCCTCGAAGCCGTGCTGCGCACCCGTGAGGCCGACGCCACCGAACGCAGGCTGCGCCGGGCGGCGGCCGATCTGCGGCTCGCGATCCTCCAGCTCCTCATGGTCGAGGACACCGTCGCCGCCCGCCGGGTCGCCGCCGGGCTGTGGCCGGGTCTCCTGGACGTCGAGACCGCGTGCGTCTACATCGCCGAGTCCACCGTCGAGGACCGCGACCGGCTCGCCGAGGACTGCCTCGCCGCCACCCGCGACGCCGCCCTCGTCGTCCGCTGCCCGGCGATGGACCCCCAGGTCATCATCGTCGTCCCCGACGAGAGCGCCGGCGACCGGCTGCGCGCCCTGCCCGCCCGGCGCCCCGGC
>NZ_JBTYMC010000243.1:0-10111 GCF_054880855.1 Streptomyces sp. S6
CGTGCTCGGGCAGCAGGGCCGCGAACTGGTCCCACAGGGGTTCGAGCAGGCATGATGGCAGGACAGGCACGAGCCCTCCGGTGATCACTGAGCGTAGAGAACTCCATGATCGCCCCGGCTCGTGCCTGCTCTGCGTCCGGGGCACCCAGCCGATCACCCAACACGCCTACTGCCGGACTCTCTGAGTCCGGGGCGATGAAGTTCCGGGGCGGTGAAACATTCTCCGTACCCCACCGCATCGACAGGGAGAGAGGGCGGCACACCACAGGGGGAGCGGATGGGACAGTCCAGGGCGGACGGGTACGCGGAGTTCGCCGCGGGGCGGGCCGGGCAGCTGTACCGGTCCGCGTGTCTGATGGCGGCGGGGGACACGCACCTGGCCGAGGACCTGGTGCAGGAGGCGCTGGGGCGGATCTACGTACGGTGGGGGCGGGTGTCGCGGGCCGACAACCCGGCCGCGTACGCGCAGACGGTCCTCACCCGGGTGTTCCTCGCGCACCAGCGCCGCCGCAGCAGCGGTGAGCGGGTCACGGCCGTCCTCCCCGACCTCCCGGCCGTCCAGCGGTCGGACGACCCGCTGCGGCTGACCCTGCTGGAGGCGCTGGCCGACCTCACCCCGAAGGACCGCGCGGTCGTCGTCCTGCGCTACTGGGAGGACCGCTCCGTCGAGGAGACGGCCCACGCCATGCACACGACGTCCGCCGCCGTCCGCACCCGCAGCACCCGCGCCCTGCGCAGACTCCGCGAACTGCTCGGCGAGAGCCTCGGCGAGTACGCGCGGCCCTGACCCCGCGGCGCCCCCAACTTCCCTGAGCAGAGAGGTGGTTCACCATGTCCGATGCCTTCGAGCGCGACCTCGCCGACGTCCTCCGCCGCACCGGCGACTCCTTCACCCCCGACGCCGCCGACCTCGTCGCCGGCGGTGTCCGACGCGGCCGTACCCGCCGGCTGCGGCAGCGGTTCGCGGTGATCGGGGGGAGCGTTGCCGGGGTGGCGGTGCTGGGGTTCGGGGGTGCGCTGGTGGGGTCGCCCGACGCCGCTCCACCAGACCCCGGCGTTGCCACGACGTTGCCGCCCGGCCTCGCCGTCGAGCAGCAGGACCTCACCGGCACCCTGCGGAAACTCCTCCCGCACGGCACGTTCACCCGGACGGCGAGCCAGGGCGCCGGCGCGAGCGTGACGGGTGTGTTCGACGACGGGAACGGCGCCGCCGGGATCAGAGTCACCCTGACCAACGGCGACGCGGCCGACATCACCTGCCCGGACCCGGCCCTGCGCGCATACGACCACTGCTCCACGCGACGCCTCGCCGACGGGTCCCGAGTCGCCGTCTTCCAGGGCTTCCAGGAGCCGAACTCCCTCCAGGAGATCAGAGTCTGGTCCGCCGACCTGATCACCCCGGACGGCGGCCACGTGAACGTCACGGAGTGGAACGCCCCGGCGGAGAAGGGCGAGCCGGTCACCCGCGCCTACCCCCCGCTCTCCCTCGACCAGTTGACGAACCTGGTGACGGCGCAGGAGCTTCGCGACATGGCCGACACCCCTGAGTGAGGTCAGCCGGACGGGAACAACCGCGCCGACGCGGCCTCCCGGAAGGCGGCCACGAGACGGATCTCCGCCCGGGACAAGTCGTCCAGCGAGCGCAGCGTCTCGTCCAGATGCCGCGCCCACTCCGGCTCGGCCCGCCATGTCTCCGGGTTCGTGCGCAGGATGGCGGACAGCAGGTCGCCGGCGTAATAGCCGTCGCCGGGATCCTCCGTGGCGCTCGCGCGGAGGAGATCGAGAGCCAGGGGGAGGAGCCAGGGGAGACCCTCGCGCTGGCCGATGAGCCGCCGTACGTTGTCCTCGGTGAGGTCCTGTACGGGGACCTTCCGCAGCGCGTGGACACTCCGTACGAGGTTCGTGCTGCCGTCGGGAGCGTCGGGCCAGCGGTGTCCTTCGAGTTCCTCGATCGATCGGCGTTTGTTGACGAAGTCCGAAAGCATGCCGTCACAGTAGGCGGCCTTGAGGGTGTGCGCGGTGTGGAGTGCGTGTGGCGTCAAGTTGCCCGGATTTGCTGCGAATTACCCGATGGTGGCCCGGAGAAGAGTTGGTTACCGGCTCACGAAAGCTGTTCTCCCGGTGGTGAGGCGTGGATACAGTGCTGAGGTAGTCACGCAGTGAAGTCATTCCGGTGCACCGGGGAAAGGCCGGTGTGCCGGACGCGGGAAATCGGGGAGCGCGCGTGCCAACTGCCATTGCGGTGACCGGCGCAGGGCTTGCGCTGCCGGCGCAGGACGAGCGGACGGTGCCCGCCGTCGTGCTGGACGGCATCGAACGGCAGCCCCTCGACGAGGCGGTGGCTGCTGTGCAGGGGGTTGTCGACAGTTACGGGCATCTGGTTGTCGTGTGCGCCAAGGCCGCCCCCGCCGGTGTCGTCCAACGGCTCCACATGATCCGGTCGTTGCTGGAGAGCGACCGGATCGCGCTGTTCCAGCCCGACCTCCCTCCGCTGGGACTCGCCGTGCTGGCCCGCCAGTTGAGGCAGCTCGCCTCCTGTGACCTGGGCCCCGGGGTACTGGCGTCGGCGGGGAGACTGCTCACGCACTACATCCACGCGGGCGCCCTGCTCGGCTCTGTGGCCCGCCTCGACCACGTCCCGGTCACCCTCACCTCGCACGCCCGCTCGTGGGTCCCCGGCAGCCAGTTCGCCGTACTCGCCCACCCGCAGCAGCAGTTGGTGAAGGCGGGACCCGGAGTCACCGTCCCAGGGCCGGAGTTCGGCACCTGGCTGCTGCTCGCCAAGGGCCAGCTCCCCTCGGAGTGGGTGACCGAGACCCTCGCCCCGGCCTGGCGCACGCAGGGCCTGCGTGAGACGACCCTGTCCGCCGAGTCGACGCGGTGGTGGGGGACGAACAAGGTCGTCGAGTTCTGCGCGTACCTGCCCGACCTGTCGGTCCTGTACCAACTGGTCACCTCCGTACGGCAGTCCGTGTGCCACTGGTGCGGCATCGACGTCATCGGCGACCGCTGCGTCTTCTGCTCCGCCACCCCGCCCCCCGTCCCCGAACCGGCCCGCGCGCTCAACCCGGGCGGCCCCCGCCACGCACTCCCGGCCGGCTAGCCGCAGCGCACCACCCACCCCGTCCGCTCGACCCGACCCCCCCAACGAGGTTGCACGGCTCATGAACTCCCGTCAGCGCCGCGGCGTGATCCTTCTCCTCCTGTCGGTCCTGTGCGCCCTCGGCGCCTTCGCCGGCGTGCTGTCCGTCGTCGACGACGTGAAGTCCAAGGTCGGCCCCGAGGTCACCGCCTACCAGGTCAAGAACGACGTGGCGCCGTACACCGCCCTGTCCGCCGGACAGTTCGAGAAGATCTCGATGCCGAAGCGGTGGCTCTCCGACAACGCCGTCACCGACCTCTCCGCGATCCGCGGCAAGATCGCCGTCACCACCCTGCGCGCCGGCTCCCTCCTCCAGAGCGACATGATCGTCGACCAGCCCGCCCTGCGCCCCGGCGAACAGGAGGTCGCCATCATGATCGACGCGGCCACCGGCGTCGCCGGGAAGATCACCGCGGGCGCCTCCGTGAACGTGTACGCCACCTTCGAGGGCGCCCGCGACGCCGACCCGGACGTCTCGAAGATCATCGTGACGAACGCCCGGGTCCTGGACGTCGGCAAGATCGAGGCCCTCGAACCGGACCGCGACAACCGCGCCACCGGCCCCACCCAGGCCGTCCCGATCACCTTCGCCCTCTCCACGCTGGACGCCCAACGCATCACGTACGCAGAGTCGTTCGCGAAGCGGGTCCGCCTCGCCCTGGTCGCGCCCGGCACCGACACAGCCGTCCCGCAGAAGGACCGCACCTACCAGCTCACCACGGACAAGTGAGAGGCCGCCGCCCATGCCCACGAGGATCCTCCCGGCCGTCGGCGACGCGGACGCGGTCCGCTCACTCGTCTCCCTGCTGAGCCAGCTCCCGAACGCCGAGCCGGTCCCGCCGGTCACCGACTCCACCGGGCTCGTCGACACCCTCGCCCGGCTGGCCGCCGAGTCGGTGGACGAACTCCCCGAGGTCGTCGTCGTCCACGAACGCATCGGCCCCGTACCGGCGTTGGAGCTGGTCCGGGAAGTCGCCCTGCGTTTCCCGGCGGTGGGTGTCATCCTCGTCACCACCGACGCGTCCCCCGGCCTCTTCTCCGCCGCGATGGACGCCGGCGCCCGCGGCCTGATCACCTTCCCCCTCGCCTACGACGACCTCGCGACCCGCGTCCAGGCCGTCGCCCAGTGGTCCACCGGCGTCCGGCGCCATCTCGGCGGCGGCACCGACGTGTTCACCGGACCCGGTGGCACCGTCGTCACCGTCAGCGGCGCGAAAGGCGGTGTCGGCACCACCCTCACCGCCGTCCAACTCGCCCTCGCGGCACAGGCGTCGGGCCGCTCGACCGCCCTGTGCGACCTCGACCTCCAGACCGGCGACATCGCCTCCTACCTCGACGTCCAGTTCCGGCGTTCCGTCGTCGACCTCGCCGCGATCACCGACATCTCCCCGCGCATCCTCGCCGAGGCCGTCTTCCGCCACGACACCGGCGTCGACCTCCTCCTCGCCCCCGGCGACGGCGAACGCGGCGAGGAGGTCACCGACCGGGCCGCCCGGCACATCGTCGGCGCCCTGCGCGCCCGCTACGAGGTCGTCGTCGTCGACTGCGGCGCCCAGCTCAGCGGCGCGAGCGCGGCGGCCGTCGAGACCGCCGACACCGCCCTCCTCGTCACCACGCCGGACGTCGTCGCCGTCCGGGGCGCCAAACGGACCGTCCGCATGTGGGACCGGCTCCAGATCCGCAAGGCCGAGGAGACGACCGTCGTCGTCAACCGGCAGTCCCGTACGAGCGAGATCCAGCCCGCCCTGATCCAGAAGATCACCGGAACGGCCTTGGCGGCCACGGCGGTTCCGGCCCACTTCAAGGAGCTCCAGGCGGCCGTCGACTCCGGCCGTCTGCACGCCCTCGACCCCAAGGGGTCGGTACGGCAGGCGCTCTGGGCGCTCGCCGGTGAACTCGGGCTCGTCAAGGCGCCCTCCGAGGGCGGCGAGCGGCGCCGGGCGCGGGGCGGGGACCGGGGGTCGGCGGGGCTGCGGCGGCGGAAGGAGTGAGCGCGATGAGACGCAGACTCAGCGGCGACCGGGGGCAGGTCGCCATCGAGTTCACCGGCATGCTCCCCGTCATCCTCGTCACGCTGATCGCCATCTGGCAGTGCGTGCTGGTGGGTTACACGTTCACGCTCGCGGGGAACGCGGCCGACGCGGCCGTCCGGGCGGGGGCGGTGGCGGATCCGGGGGCGCGGCCGGGGGCCTGTGAGCAGGCGGGGACCAAGTATCTGCCGGGGGCGTGGCAAGGGGGAGCGGAGGTGGACTGCGGAGGTACGGGGTTCGTCACCGCGACCGTCAAGCTCCAAGTCCCCGTGCTCTTCCCGGGAGTTCTCTCGCTGCCGTTCTCGGTCAAGGGGCATGCGGGGGCCGTCGAGGAAGAGGACGGCAAGTGACGCGCCGCAGAGACCGGGGCCAAGTCGCCATCGAGTACCTGGGGTTCCTGCCGATCCTGCTCGTCGTCGGGCTGGCGGTGGTGCAGTTGGGGATCATCGCGTACGCGGGACAGCAGGCGGGGACGGCCGCGCGGGCGGGGGCCAGGAGCGCGTCACGGGGGCACGACGCCCAGCAGGCGTGCCACGACGCGGTCAGCGACTGGCTCGCGGGCGGCACCAGTTGCGTCTCCGCGAACCTGGGCGACGACGTCCGCGTCACCTCCAAGGTCGACATCCCCTCCGTCTTCTTCGGCTGGGGCGGCTTCGGCCCCGCGCAGCGGACCGCGACCATGCCCCTCGATGACCGAACGGAGTCCCCATGAGCCTCAGGGCACGCGTCAACACCCCCGAGGAGAACGGCAGTCGGGGTGAGGACGGCCACCTCGTCGCGACGTACCGGGCGAAGCTCCTGGAGGAGATCGACCTCGCCGAGATGACGGCGCTGGCGGCGGCCGAACGCCGGGCCCGGCTCGAACGCGTCCTCGGCCACATCATCAGCCGCGAAGGCCCGGTCCTCTCGACCTCCGAACGGGCCAGGCTGATCAGGCGAGTTGTCGACGAGGCCCTCGGGCTCGGCATCCTGGAGCCGCTCCTCGAAGACGCGTCGATCACCGAGATCATGGTCAACGGGCCGGACGCGATATTCGTCGAACGCGGCGGCAGGGTCGAGCAGTTGCCGCTGCGGTTCGCCTCCGCCGAGCAGCTCATGCAGACCATCGAACGCATCGTCTCCACCGTCAACCGCCGGGTGGACGAGTCGAATCCGATGGTCGACGCCCGCCTCCCCTCCGGCGAGCGCGTCAACGTCATCATCCCGCCGCTCTCCCTCACCGGCCCGATCCTCACCATCCGCCGCTTCCCCCGCTCCTTCACCCTCCACGAACTCGTCGGCTTCAACTCCCTCGACGAACACATGCTGTTCCTGCTCGCCGGGCTCGTGCAGGCCAAGTTCAACGTGATCGTCTCGGGCGCCACCGGCACCGGCAAGACGACCCTCCTCAACGCCCTCTCCGGACTCATCCCCGAGGGTGAGCGGATCATCACCATCGAGGACTCCGCCGAACTCCAGCTCCAGCAACAGCACGTCGTACGGCTGGAGTCGAGGCCCCCGAACGTCGAGGGCAAGGGCCACATCACGATCCGCGACCTGGTCCGCAACTCGCTGCGCATGCGGCCCGACCGGATCGTCGTCGGCGAGGTCCGCGGCGGTGAGTCCCTCGACATGCTCCAGGCGATGTCGACCGGCCATGACGGTTCCCTCGCGACCGTCCACGCCAACAGCGCCGAGGACGCCCTCACCCGGCTCCAGACGCTGGCCTCCATGTCCGACGTCGAGGTCCCCTTCGTCGCGCTGCACGACCAGATCAACAGCGCCGTCGACGTCCTCGTCCAGCTCACCCGGTTCGCCGACGGCGCCCGCAGGATCACCGAGATCGCGATCCTCGACAGCCACGGCGGCGAACCGTACCGGCTCGCGACCGTCGCCCGCTTCGACGCGCTGCCGATGTCCTCCGACGGCCGGATCCACGGCAGCTTCCGCTACTTCCCCCTCCCGCGCCGCACCGCCGACCGCCTCTACATGGCGAGCCAGCCCATCCCCCAGGCGTTCGGCGTGGCCCAGACCCCGGCCGAACTCGCGATCCGAGAAGCACGCTAGGCAGGACGACCCCATGGACCTCGACAACCTCACCGCGCTGACGACCGGCCTGACCGTCCTCGGCCTCACCCTCGCCGTCGCGGGCCTGCACACGTACGCCACCGGCCGGGCGCAGCGCGCCGCGCTCGTCGACCGGCTCTCCTACACGGGCCAGTTGCCGTCCTCGGGGCGCCGTCGCCGCTTCCGCGACCTCGACCGCCGGATCCGCCGCACCGGCCTGGGACGCCGTCTGGAGCACAGGCTCACGACGACCGGACTCGACGTCACGCCGGGGGAGTTCACCGTCTACCTGCTCGGCGCGGTCGCCGGAGTGTGGCTGATCACGCAGGCCGTCCTCGCACCCTTCTTCGGGCCCATCGCCGGGCTCCTCGCGGTCGGCGGGGCCTTCCAGTTCCTCAACTGGCAGCGCCAGAAACGGATCGAGCGGTTCATCAACCAACTCCCCGAACTGGCCCGCATCCTGGCCAACGCCACACAGGCCGGGCTCGCGCTGCGCACCGCCATAGGGATGGCCGCCGAGGAGCTGGAGGCGCCCGCCGGGGAGGAACTCGCCAAGGTCGCCAACCAGTTGGCGGTCGGACAGTCCATGGACGAGGCGCTCGGCGAGCTGGCCGACCGGCTGCCGTCGCGTGAACTCGTCGTCCTCGTCACGACGTTGGTGCTGTCCAACAAGGCCGGTGGCCAAGTGGTGGGCGCGCTGCGGAACTTGACCGAGACGCTGGAGGAACGCAAGGAGACGCGGCGGGAGATCCGTACCCAGCTGTCGCAGGTCAACCTCACCGCGTACGCCGTACCCCTCCTCGGGGTCGGGTCGTTGTTCCTCATGGACGGGGTCAAGGAGGGGGCGCTGGAGCGGATGACCGGGTCGACGGCTGGGCAGATCTCCGTCCTGGTGGCCTTCGGACTGTACGCCGTCGGGTTCGTCCTGATCCGGCGCATGTCCCGGATCGACGTCTGAGCAAGGGGAGTTGGAGAGATGGCTCTGCTGCTCGCGCTGCTGATGGCGGTCTCCGTGTGGGGTGCCTTCACCGGCATCCGCATGTACCGCGCGGACGTCAAACTGCCCCCCGATCTCGCCCTCGCGCTGGAGGTCGGCGCGACACGCACCGGCGCGGTGGACTCCCTCGTCGACCGGATGGGGATGCGGTACGCGCCCGCCGTCCTGCGGCTGATGGGACCCCGGCTCGTCGCCAAGTACCGGCGCCGCATCGACCTCGCGGGCAACCCCGGGGGCCTGACCATCGACCGGTACGCCGCCCGGCGCGCGGTCTACGGCACGCTCGGTGCCGTCGGCGCACTCGTCTTCTTCCTCCGGGGCAACCCCCTCATCGCCCTGTTCATGCTCGCGTTCGGCGCGGTGTGGACCGAGGTCGGCATCTGGTCCGCGATCCGCGTCCGCAAGGACGTCATCGAGCGAACCCTCCCTGATTTCCTGGACGTTCTCGCGGTCGTCGTCAGCGCGGGCCTCGGCTTCCGCCAGGCCCTCGACCGCGTCGCGACCCGCTACGAGGGCCCCTGGGCGGACGAGATCCGCATCACCCTGCGCCAGATGGACCTCGGCATGAGCCGCCGCGAGGCCTTCGCGGAACTCCGCCGCCGCAACGACTCCGAGCAAGTCGCCATGTTCGTCACGGCGTTGCAGCAGGGCGAGGAGCTCGGCGCACCCATCGTCGACACCCTGGTCGCCATCGCCAAGGACATGCGCCGCACCGACGCCCAGAACGCCCGCCGCAAGGCCGCCCGCGCCGTCCCCCGCGCCACCCTCATGATCACCACGTTCATGGTCCCCGCCACCATGCTCCTCCTCGGCGCCGGCCTACTCCTGGGCTCCGGCACCGACTTCAGCACGATCACGGGTGAATAGGGGGCGGGGATGGGGGAGTTCTGCCGGAAGGGGGTGAGCGGGATGAGCGAGACGCAGAGGACGAAAGGGAGTTGGCCGACCGAGGAGACGGGCGGCCCGAGCCGAGGCGGATCCGGCCTAGGCGCATCCAGCGCGGACGACTCCGTCGCGGGCCGACCGGACGCGCACGACACCGACAGGGCGGCCGACGCCGTCGATCCGGCCTCGGCCGCACCACGATCCCCCGAGCCGCCCACACACGCCTCCCGCACGCCGGCCAAGGGCGCGGCACAGCCCGGCGGGGAGCTCCCGAACGGCCTCCGCGTCCCGGTCCCCGAAGCGTCCAGGTCGCCCGAGGAACCCGTGCACGCCCCCGACGTCCCGCCCCCTCCCCGGAACCACCCACGCCGCTTCCCCTCCCCGACCACCCTCCTCCGCCTCTCCTCCCACCCCCCGAAGCGCCCCGCCCCCCTCGCCCTCCAGATAAACGCCCTCCAGGCCATGTCCCGGCAGGTGTTCGGGTTTCGGCTGGCGATGATCGCGCTGGCCGCGCCCGCCGCGCTGCTGCACGCGGCGCCCGGGGTGGGGGTGAGGCTCGTCGGGACGGCCGTCGTCGTCACGTTCATGGTGTCGTACGCGTTGCTGCGGGACTGGGAGAAGTTCGGGCCGCTGTTGTTGCGGCATCCGAGTTTGCTGGCCGTCGACACGTTGCTGGGGTCGCTGCTGCTGGTCTCCGCCGGGCCCGACACGACGCTCGCGTACGTCAGCGTGTGCACGCCGCTGCTCGCGGGGATCGTGTACGGGTGGCGGGGCGCGGCGTTCTTCGCCTCGGCGCAGGGGCTGATCCTGCTGCTCGTCTACACGACGCTGCACGCCCGTTCGGGCGCCTCGGTCGCGGAACGGCTGCTGCTGCCCGGCTTCTGTGTCATCACCGGCGCGCTGGGGTCCGCCCTGCGGGGGCTGATGCTGCGGTTCGGGGAGGCCACGGAGGCCCTCGCCGAGACCCGTGCGCGGCTCGCCGCGGCCGAGGCCGTCGCCGCCGAACGCGCC
>NZ_JBTYMC010000244.1:0-10090 GCF_054880855.1 Streptomyces sp. S6
CCCGCGCCCTCGGCCCCGCTCCCCCGTCTCTCGGGCGCACCGCCCCCACCCCTCCCGCCCGGCAACGACCGGGCCCGCCTCGGCGTGTGGCGGACCTGACAGGACCGGCGTTCACCGGTCCTGTCTCTTCCCCCTACTCACGGCCGCCGCCCTCGCGCGCCCGGCCGCAGGAGAAGCACGCCATGACACACACACCCCACTCCCCAGTGTCCCAGTTGCTGGCCGACGCCAAGCACCCCCTGCACACCCCTGCCGGACTCGTCGGCGACACCCCCGTCCTGTGGATCGGCGAGCCCTTCACCGCCGCAGGCCGGGGCTTCTGGGCCAAGCTGGAGGGCCACAACCCGGGCGGCATCAAGGACCGCACCGCCCTGTACATGGTCCGCGCGGCCCGCGAGCGCGGTCTGCTCGCGCCCGGCGCCCGGATCGTCGAGTCCACGTCCGGGACGCTCGGCCTCGGCCTGGTCCTGGCCGGCGCGACGTACGGGCACCCCGTCACCGTCGTCACCGACCCCGGCATGGAGCCCCTGATGACGGGGCTGCTCACGGCGTACGGCGCGCAGGTGGAGCTGGTGGCGGCGCCGCACCCGGAGGGCGGCTGGCAGGAGGCCCGGCGCCGGCGGGTGGCGGAACTGCTCGCCGCCGAGCCCGGCGCGTGGTGCCCGGATCAGTACAACAACCCCGACAACGTGGCCGCGTACGCGCCGCTGGCCCGTGAACTCGTCGCCCAGCTCGGCCGGATCGACACGCTGGTCGTCTCGGTCGGCACCGGCGGGCACTCCGCCGGGATCGCGTCCGTGCTGCGCGGCTGGTTCCCCGGGCTGCGGGTGGTCGGCGTGGACACGACCGGTTCGACGATCTTCGGCCAGCCGGCGGGGACCCGGCTGATGCGCGGCCTCGGTTCCAGCATCTACCCCCGCAACGTGGCGTACGGCCTGTTCGACGAGGTGCACTGGGTCGCCGCCCCGGAGTCGGTGTGGGCGGCCCGCCACCTCGCCCGCAGCCACTACGCGACCGGCGGCTGGAGCGTCGGCGCGGTCGCCCTCGTCGCCCGCTGGCTGGCGCGCACCCTGCCCGCCGAGGACCGGATCGCCGCCGTCTTCCCGGACGGCCCGCAGCGGTACGTGGGGACGGTGTTCGACGACGACTTCTGCCGGCGCCACGAGCTGATCGGGCGTCCGCCGGCCGACGACCCGGACGAGATCGCCACGAGCCACGAGCGGACCGTCACCCGCTGGACCCGCTGCACCCACGTCGTCGACCCGCTCGCCATGACGGGGATCGCCCGATGAGGAACCTGTGGCGGCAGACCCGCTCCTTCCCGCCCGCCGTACGGCTGCTGATGGTCAACCAGTTCGCGATCAACCTCGCGTTCTACATGCTCATGCCCTACCTCGCCGCGCATCTGTCGGACGGGCTCGGGCTCGCCGCGTGGGCCGTCGGGCTGGTCCTCGGGGTGCGCAACTTCTCGCAGCAGGGCATGTTCCTGATCGGCGGGACGATCGCCGACCGGTTCGGGTACAAGATCCCGATCATGGCGGGGTGCCTGCTGCGGACGGTCGGTTTCGGGCTGCTCGGCTGGGTGGACAGCCTGCCCGCGCTGATCGCGGCGTCGGCCGCGACCGGGTTCGCCGGGGCGCTGTTCAACCCGGCGGTGCGCGCGTATCTCGCCGCCGAGGCGGGCGAGCGGCGGGTGGACGCGTTCGCGACCTTCAACGTGTACTACCAGGCGGGCATGTTGCTCGGCCCGCTCGTCGGACTCGCCCTGCTGGCGGCCGACTTCCGGCTCGTGTGCGCGCTCGCGGCGGCCATCTTCGCAGGGCTCAGCCTTCTCCAGTGGCGGGCGCTGCCCGTGCGGCACGGGGTGACGCCGGGTGACCGGGAGAGCGTCCTCGCGCAGTGGCGGACGGTCGTCGCCAACCGGCCGTTCCTGCTGTTCTCGGCCGCGATGATCGGCTCGTACGTCCTGACGTTCCAGGTGTATCTGGCGCTGCCACTCGCGGCGCAGGACGCGCTCGGCTCACGGGGAACGGCCGTCACCAGCGGCCTGTTCGTGGTGTCCGCCGCTGTCGCCGTGGTGGGCCAACTGCGGCTCACCGGCTGGGCGAAGGGACGGTGGCGGGCCGACGAGGCGCTCGTGCGGGGGCTCGCGGCGATGGGGGTGGCGTTCCTGCCGCTGGCCCTCGCGCCGCGCGGGTCCGCGTACGCGGTGCTGCTCGGGCTGGTCCTCGCGGTGGTCCTCCTCGCGGTCGGGTCGGCGGTCGTCTACCCCTTCGAGATGGACACGGTCGTCGCCCTCTCCGGCGACCGGCTCGTCGCCACGCACTACGGGCTGTACAACACGGTCTCCGGCCTCGGCATCACCCTCGGCAACCTCGTCACCGGGGCGCTGTGGGACTTCGCCCGCCGCCACGACGCCCTGTGGCTGACGTGGACGACCCTCACCCTGACCGGCCTCGCGTGCGCGGCGTCGGTGGCCGCGCTGGCCCGGCGCGGACGGCTGGCGGCGCCTGTCGCGGCGTGAGGGGTGGGAGGCGTGACAGCGGTCCCCGCCGTCACGCCTCCCGGTACAGCGCCGCCAGCAGTTCCACCACCTGCTGGGTGAGCGGATGCGGGTCGTCGCGCCACCAGGTGAGGCGGACCACGACGGGTTCGGCGTCCAGGACCGGGAGGTAGGTGACGCCGGGTCTGGGGTACTGGTGGGCGGTGGACTCGGCGGTCATGCCGATGCGGCGGCCTCCGGCGATGGCGGTGAGCCAGTCGTCGACGTCGTGGGTCTCCTCGAACGCGGGACGGGCGCCGGACGGCCACAGGTCCGGGGTCGTCGTGCCGGTCCGGCTGTCGACCACCACGGTGCGGTCGGTGAGGTCCGCCAGGCGGACGGCGTCCCGGGCGGCGAGGGGGTCGTCGGCCGCCACGGCGGCGAGACGGCGTTCCAGGCCGACGATCGCCGAGTCGAACCGCCGGTCGGCGGGTGGGCGGCGCACCACGGCCAGTTCGCAGGCACCCTCCGCGAGGCCGCCGGTGGCGGTGTTGTGGCGGATCAGGTGGAGGTCGG
The DNA here is from genome assembly GCF_054880855.1 of Streptomyces sp. S6. Classification (NCBI taxonomy): domain Bacteria; kingdom Bacillati; phylum Actinomycetota; class Actinomycetes; order Kitasatosporales; family Streptomycetaceae; genus Streptomyces; species Streptomyces sp. S6. The sequence continues at coordinate 3,059 of NZ_JBTYMC010000244.1, forward strand.
TGGTGGGGTGGGCCGTCGCCCAGCGGCGCTGGCAGGCGAGGGTGTGCCGGCCGAGCGCCGACCAGGCGTAGCCGACACGCAGACCGGCATGCCCGGAGGCGGCCTCCCGGACGAGGTCGTCGGCCTCGGCGAGGATCCGGCGGGCGTGGACGAGAACCCGGGTGCCGGCGGCCGTCGGCGTCACCTCCCGGGACGTCCGGCGCAACAGCCGTACCCCCAGGGCGCGTTCGAGAGCGGCGAGGTTGCGGGAGACGGCCGCCTGGGAGACGCCGAGGGCGAGAGCGGCGTCGGTGAAGGTGCCCTCGTCGACGATGGCGACCAGGCAGCGCAGGTGCCGCAGCTCCACATCCATGCGTCCAGCGTATAGATACGGTGCCGGACGCATTTTGCGTATACAGGCAGGCGGCGGACGATCGTGGCATGTCCGCCAGCACAGAACGGCCCGCCGTTCCGCTCACCCCGCCGCAGTCACCCCGGGCACGGCTCGCCGGGGTCGCCACCATGGTCGGCAGCGGTCTGTCCAACCAGACCGGCGCCGCGATCGGCTCCCTCGCGTTCCCCGTCATCGGGTCCGTCGGCGTCGTCGCGGTCCGCCAGTACGTCGCGGCGGCCGTCCTCGGCGCGGTGGCGCGGCCGGGCCTGCGGTCTCTCACCTGGTACCAGTGGCGGCCGGTGCTGGCGCTGGCCGTGGTGTTCGGGACGATGAACCTGTCCCTGTACACGGCGATCGACCGTATCGGCCTCGGTCTCGCGGTGACCCTGGAGTTCCTCGGCCCCCTCACCATCGCGCTCGCCGGAGCGCGCCGCCGGACCGACGCGGCCTGCGCGGTGTTCGCCGCCGCCGGTGCTCTCACCCTGATGCGGCCCCGGCCCTCCGCGGACTACCTGGGGATCGGGCTCGGACTGCTCGCGGCGTGCTGCTGGGCGGCGTACATCCTCCTCAACCGGACCGTCGGACACCGGGTCCCCGGCGCGCGGGGAGCCGCCGCGGCCTCGCTCGTCTCGGCCGTGGTGTTCCTGCCGGTCGGGGTCGTCGTCGCGCTGCGGCATCCGCCGACGGCCGGCGCGCTCGGGTGTGCCGCTCTGGCCGGGGTGCTGTCGTCGGCGGTGCCGTATCTCGCGGACCTGTTCACGCTGCGCCGGGTGCCCGCCCAGGCGTTCGGCCTGTTCATGAGCGTCAACCCGCTCCTCGCGGCCCTCGTCGGCCGGATGGGGCTCGGGCAGCGGCTCGGCGGGGTCGAGTGGGCGGCGATCGGAGCGGTGGTGGCGGCGAACGCGGTGAGCATGCTGGGGCGCCGGGGCCGCGCCTAGGATGACCGGCGTGAGCGGGCGAGCGAGCCGCCGGTGGGCCGCGTGCGGGTGGGTGGTGCTGGTCGTGCTGTGCACGGCGACGACGCCGGTCGGGGTCGGCCGGGGGTTTCTGGTGCCGGTGACCGTGGTGGGTGTGGTGTGCGGGGCGGTGCTGCTCGTGCCCCGGCTGCGGTGGCCGGTGGCGCCGGTCGTGGTGACCGTGGCGACCGCGTGGTTCGGGCTCCCGCTGCTGCCGATGCTGGCCCTCGCGCTGTTCACCGTCGCCGTGGACCTGCGGGCGCGGGCGGCCCTCGGGTTCGCGGTGGCGGCGCTGGCCGGGAACCTGCTGAGCTACCGGGCGACCGCGCTGTGGACGACGTCGACGTACTCGGCGACCCTGCTGCTGCCGGGCCTCGCCGTCGCCGTCGGGCTGTGGATCGGCAACCGGCGCCGGCTGCTGGACGCCCTCACCTCCGACCTGCGGCACCTGCGCGTCGAGACGGAGCTGCGGGAGGAGGCGGCGCGGGCGGCGGAGCGGTCGCGGATCGCCGCCGAGATGCACGACGTCCTCGCGCACCGGCTCAGCCTGCTGGCCCTCCACACCGGGGTCCTGACCACCCGGGACGGCCTCCCCGAACCGGTCCGGGAGCGGCTCGCGCTGCTGCGGCAGACGTCGGTGGCGGCACTCACCGACCTGCGCGAGGTGCTCGGCGCGCTCCGCGACACCGACTCCCCCGCGCTGCGGCCCGCCGTACGGGAGGTGCGGGAACTGGTGGAGGAGACGCGCGAGGCGGGCCAGCGGGTCGCCCTCGTCATGGACGGCACCCCCGGGCTCGCGCCCACCACACACCGGCTCGCCGTCTACCGCCTCGTCCAGGAAGCCCTGACGAACGCCCGCAGGCACGCGGCCGGCGCCCCGGTGACCGTCCGCGTCTCCTACGCGTCTCCCGAGACGTTCGTGCAGGTCACGAACCCGGCGGGGGCGGCCGGCGCGGATGCCGGGGGCTCCGGTTACGGGCTGATCGGGCTGCGGGAGCGGGTCGGCGCGCTCGGCGGGCGGTTCACGGCGGGGCCGGCGGGCGGGGGTGCGTGGGAGCTGACGGCCCACCTCCCCCACCCGGCGGGGGAGCACGCCGTCAGTACCGGCCGATGAAGCGGACCAGGCCGGGCGCGGTGCATCTGACGGCCGTCTTCGTGGCCGTCCTCGGGGTGTCCCTGTGGGGGCGGAGCGGGTTCCTCGACGTGCTGCGGACCTTCCAGGAGGCCGGCACCGCCCTCCCCGGTGACCGGCCTTCCGGTGTCTGACTCCCGCCGGGGTCAGTCGGTGGCGGCGACCAGCGCCGTGAGGTCGTCCTCGTACGTGAGGTAGCGGCCCGTCAGCGCGTCGGCCTCGCCGCCGACCAGGCGCAGGAGGTTGCCGAGGGCGTCGGGGAGGGCGGCGTAGCGGCCGGCCCGGCGCTGGGCGGCGAGCCAGGAGTCGACGCGGCGCTGCCAGGGGTTCTCGGTCTCGTGGGCGGGGGCGGCGCCCAGTCCGAGGTCGAGGAGGCCGGGGTGGTAGCTGAAGGCGGCTATGCCGTGCGGGAGCAGCTCGATCGCCAGGTTCTCGGTGAGCTTGTTGACCGCCGCCTTGGAGACCGAGTAGGCGCTGACGTAGGGCCAGCGGGTGTGTCCGGCGTGGCTGGAGATCGTGACGACCCTCCCCCGGCCGCGCTCGATCATGCCGGGGACGACCGCCCGGCACGCGGCCAGGGTGCCGCCCAGGTTGACGTCCATCGTCCGCTGCCACTCCGCCGGGTCGCTCTCCCAGGCGGGGCCCGCCGGTCCCGCGACCCCGGCGTTGTTGATCAGCACGTCGATGCCGCCCAGCCGGTCCGTCGCGAGTTTGACGGCCGCCGCCAGTTCGGCGTCGTTGGTGACGTCGGCGACGGCCGTCACCACCTCGGGCCCGGTGCCGAACCCCGCCGCCACGGTCTCCTGCGCCTGCGCGGTCCTCGTGGTCAGCGCCAGCTCCGCCCCCGCCGCGTGCAGGGCCTCGGCGACGGCCCGGCCCAGTCCACCGGCCGCTCCGGTGACCAGGACCCGCAGTCCCGTCAGGTCGGTCGGGCTCTGCGACATCACAACCTCCAGCATGATCAACTACCTGTCCGACAATCCGACCACGGCGTGTCCCGGCCGGCTCACTCGGGCCCGCCTCGGTCACCCGCCCCGGCCGCAGCCGCGGCCGTCATCTCCTGGTCCAGCCGCTGCGCCAGCCCCCTCAGCACCGAGTGGTCGAAGACCAGCGTCGCCGGCAGGCGCAGCCCCGTGAGCGTGCTCAGGCGGTTGCGGAGTTCCACGGCGGTGAGGGAGTCGAGGCCGAACTCGTGGAGGTCGCCGTCCGGGGAGAGGGCCTGCGCGTCCTCGTGGCCGAGGAGTTCCGCCGCGATGGAGCGCACCTCGGCCAGGAGGCGTTCGGCGCGCTCGGCCGGGTCGAGGGAGCGGAGGTCCACCACCGCGGTGGTGGCCGGTGCGGCCGGGATCAGGCCGCGCAGCAGCCCCGGTGTGCCGCGCAGGCGCAGCTTGGCGAGGTCGAAGGAGGCGAGGGTGAGGGTGGGTTCGTCCTGGCGGAGTGCCTCGTCGAAGAGGGCGAGGGCGAAGGGGGTGGGCAGGGGGAGCGTGCCGTCGGGGAAGTCGCGGTCGCGGACCACGGCGGTCATCCCGGAGATCTCCTCCCAGAAACTCCACGCCTGGGCCTGCACCGGCAGCCCCTCGGCCCTGCGGCGCTCGGCGAACGCGTCGAGGAAGGCGTTGGCGGCGGCGTAGTTGCCCTGCCCGGGGCTGCCGAGCACCCCGGCGACGGAGGAGAACAGCACGAACGCGGCGAGATCGGCGTCCCGCGTCAGCTCGTGCAGGTTCAGCACCCCGTCGACCTTGGGCCGCAGCACCTCCTCGACCTGGTCGGCGGTCATCCCGGTGACCACCCCGTCCGCGAGGACCCCGGCCGCGTGCACGACACCGACGAGCGGGAAGGCGGCGGGTACGCGGCTCAGCGCGTCGGCGAGGGACGCCCGGTCGGCGACGTCGCAGGCGGCGACGGCCACCTCGGCGCCCAGTTCGCGCAGTTCCCCGGCGAGCGCCTCCCCTCCCCCGCGCCGGCTGGTCAGCAGCAGGCTCCGCACCCCGTACTCGGTCACGAGATGCCGTGCGACGAGCGACCCGAGCGTCCCGGTGCCGCCGGTGACCAGGACCGTGCCGCCGCCGAGGTCGGGGCGCGCGCCCCGCGCCGGTGCCACCCGGGCCAGCTCCGGTTCCTGGAGCCGTCCCCCGGTGATCCGCACGTGCGGCCGGTCCGCCGCCACCGCGTCCCCGACGCGCTGCGCCGAGCGCGGATCGTCGTCCGTCTCCACCACGAGGAACCGTCCGGGGTGCTCGGCCTGCGCCGACCGTACGAGTCCGCGCGCCGCCGCGTGGGCGAGGTCGTCGCTGCGGGTGAGGACGACGAGCGGGCCGTCCTCGTCGGCCAGCCAGTGCTGGAGCCGGCACAGCGTGTCGAGGGTCGCCTTGCGGACGTCACCGGCGGGCGGGGTGTAGACCTCGCCGCCCTGTCCTGCGGCGCCCGGCACCCCGGCGATCTCGGTCCACCGCATCCGGAACACCGAATCCGTCGGCACGGCCCCGGTCAGCTCCCGCAGCGCCACCGTCCGCATCCCGAGCGTCCCCCGGAACATCGGCTCCCCGTCGAGGCTCGACACCTCGACGACGACGTCCTGGCCCTGGGCCTCGGGCACGAGACGCACGTACGCCTCCGTGTCCTGCCGGTCGCCCGCCCACGCGTCCCGCCACACGAACGGCAGACGGACCTCACCGGACGAGGAGGCGGGAGCCGTGAACGCGAGGGCGTGCAGGGCCGCGTCGCCGAGCACCGGATGCAGTCCGGCCCCCGCGAACCCGCCGGGCGCCTCTTCGGGCAGCCGGAGTTCCGCGAAGAGTTCGTCGCCGCGCCGCCACAGCGCCCGCACCGCCCGGAAGGCTGGCCCGTACTCGTAGCCGAGCCCGGCGAGGGACGCGTAGTCGGCGTCGAGGCGCTCGGCGTCGGCCGGCGGCCGGACCGGCGTGAACGGGCCGGGGGCGTCCCCGTGGACGGTGCCGTGGGCGTGGCGCTGCCAGCGGCTGCCGGGGCGGTCGGGCCTGCTGAACACCTCCACCGTGCCCTGCGCCGGGTCGAGGACCACCTGGAGTTCGGCGGTGCCCTGCCGGGACAGCACCAGCGGTGCCTGGATGACGAGTTCACCGACGGTCCCGCGCGCGGCGCGCAGCGCGAGGTCCAGCAGGGCGGTCCCCGGCAGCAGGCAGGTGCCGTTCAGCGCGTGGTCCGCCAGCCAGGGCTGGTCGACGGGCGAGATCCGGCTCGTCGCGACCGTCTCCCCGCTGCGCGCGGACTCGACGGGCGCCCCGAGCAGGGGGTGTCCGCTGCTCGACCGGGGTGCGGCGCCGGCGGTGAGCCAGTAGCGGCGGCGCCGGAAGGGGGTGGTGGGCAGGGGTACCGGCCGGCCCGTGGCCGGGGTGAGGCGGACGCCGTCCACGCCCCGGACGTACAGCCGCGCGGCCGACGCGAGGAACCGGGCGGGGCCGCCGTCGTCGCGGCGGAGGGTGCCGGTGACGACGGCGGTGGTGCCGGTCGCGTCGAGGGTCTCCTCGATCGCGGGGGTCAGCACCGGGTGGCCGCCGGACTCGACGAAGACGCGGAAGCCGAGTCCGGCGAGGTGCTCGACGGCGGGGTGGAGGCGGACGGGTTCGCGGAGGTTGCGGTACCAGTAGGCAGCGGTGAGGGAGGAGGCGTCGGCCCACTCCAGGTCGGTGGTGGAGTACATGGGTACGGTCGGCTCGGCCGTCCGCACCTGGCCCAGCCGGGCGAGGAACTCCTCGCGCAGGGGTTCCATGCGGGGTGAGTGGGAGGCGTAGCCGATGCGGACGCGGCGGGCGCGGACGCCGTCGAGGGCGCACTCCGTGAGGAGGCCCTTGAGGGCGATCTCGTCCCCGGCGACGGTCGTGGAGTCCGGCCCGTTGAGGCCGGCGATCCACAGCCGGTCGGGCCACCTCTCGACGAGCCACTCGACCTGTTCGCGGGGTGCCGAGACGGCGACCATGCCGGTGCCGCCGCCGAGTCCGGCGATCACCTGTCCCCGGACGGCGACGATCCGCGCGGCCTCCTGGAGGGTCAGCGCGCCGGCGACGTGCGCGGCGGCGATCTCGCCGACGGAGTGTCCGAGCACGGCGTCCGGTTCGACGCCGTGCGCGCGCCACAGGGCAGCGAGGGAAACGGTCACGGCGAACAGGGCGGGCTGGACGACGTCCGTGCGCTCCAGCCGTTCGGGGTCGGCGAGGACCTCGGTGAGGGACCAGTCGACGTGCGGGGCGAGGGCGCGTTCGCAGGCGAGGAGGGACTCGGCGAACACGGACTCGCCCATGAGTCCGGCGGCCATCCCGGGCCACTGGGTGCCGTGTCCGGGGAACACGAACACGGTCCTGCCGTCGATGTCGGCGGTGCCGGTGACGACGTTCGGCGCGGGGGTGCCGTCGGCCACGGACCGTACGCCGGTGCGGAGTTCGTCGTGTCCGGCGCCGATGACGACGGCGCGGTGGGGGAAGCGGGTGCGGGTGGTGGCGAGGGAGTGGGCGAGGTCCGCGGGGTCGGTGGCGGTGGTGGCCGGGAGGAGGCGGGCGGCCCAGTCGCGGAGGCGTTCGGGGGACTTCGCGGACAGC
>NZ_JBTYMC010000245.1:0-10055 GCF_054880855.1 Streptomyces sp. S6
CGGACGGGCTGCTGCACGTGCTGCCGGGCGGCGCCGAGACCGGGGCCGCGCTCGTCGCCGACCCCCGGGTGCCCGTGCTGTCCTTCACCGGGTCCACCGGGGCCGGACGGGCCGTCGGGGAACTCGCCGGACGCCACCTCAAGCGCGTCCACCTCGAACTCGGCGGGAACTCCGCGCTGATCGTCCTTCAGGACGCCGACCTCGACGCCGTCATCTCCACCGCCGCCTGGGGGTCCTTCTTCCACCAGGGCCAGATCTGCATGACCACCGGCCGCCACCTCGTGCACCGCTCGCTCTACGACGCGTACGTCGAGCGCCTCGCCGCCAAGGCCGACTCCCTCGCCGTCGGCGACCCCTACCGCGAGCAGGTGCACCTCGGGCCGCTCATCGACGACGGACAGCTCGCCAAGGTGCACGCGCTGGTCACGGCGAGCGCCTCGGCCGGCGCCAAGCTCGCCGCCGGGGGCACGCACGAGGAGCGGTACTACCGGCCGACGGTCCTCGCCGACGCCGACGACAGCACACCCGCCTACGCGGAGGAGGTCTTCGGACCGGTCGCGCCGGTGCGGCCCTTCGACACGGCCGAAGAGGCCGTCGCCCTCGCCTCCGCGAGCACGTACGGCCTCTCCCTGGGCATCGTCACCCCCGACGTCACGCGGGGGCTCGACCTCGCCGCCCGCATCCCCACCGGGATCGTCCACATCAACGACCAGACCGTGAACGACGAGGCAGTCGCGCCCTTCGGCGGGCTCGCCGCGTCCGGGAACGGGGCGAGGTTCGGGGGCGAGGCGAACATCGAGGCGTTCACGGAGGTGCGGTGGACAACTGTGCGGGGGGATGTGGCGGGGTACCCGTTCTAGCTCTCGGCGGGCTTGTCCTGCTTCTGCTGCTCCGCGATCGACTTGCGCACCTCGTCCATGTCCAGCTTGCGCGCCTGTCCGATGACGTCCGTCAGGGCGGCCTCGGGCAGGGCGCCGGGCTGGGCGAAGACGGCGACCTGGTCACGGACGATCATCAGGGTCGGGATCGACTGGATGCCGAACGCCGCCGCGAGCTCCGGCTGGGCCTCCGTGTCGATCTTGCCGAACACCAGATCCGGGTTCGCCTCCGCCGCCCTCTCGAACACCGGCGCGAAGGAACGGCACGGGCCGCACCACGCCGCCCAGAAGTCGATCAGCACGAACTCGTTCTCGGTGACCGTCTTGTCGAAGTTCTCCTTGGTCAGCTCGATCGTGCTGCTGCTCATGGCGTCCAACCTCTTCCGTATGGGGGCATCCGTCCCCGCCAACACACCCGGGGACGTCGGTATTCCGGGCCCCTACCCCTGTGGCCCTGCCGTACGCCACCCACCAGACTGACCCCATGAGTGAAACGGAAACCCTTGCCTACGACGTTGTGATCATCGGTGCCGGGCCGGTCGGGGAGAACGTCGCCGACCGCACGCGTGCGGCGGGGCTGAGCACCGCGGTCGTCGAGAGTGAGCTGGTGGGGGGTGAGTGTTCGTACTGGGCGTGCATGCCGAGCAAGGCGCTGCTGCGGCCGGTGATCGCGCGGGCCGACGCGCGGCGCGTGCCGGGGCTGCGGGCCGCCGTCGCCGGGCCGCTGGACGTTCCCGCCGTCCTCACCAACCGCGATTACTTCACGTCCGGTTGGAAGGACGACGGGCAGGTCGGCTGGATCGAGGGGATCGGGGCGGACCTCTTCCGGGGGCACGGGCGCCTCAGCGGGGAGCGGACGGTGACGGTCGGCTCCAAGACCCTCACCGCACGGCACGCGGTCGTCGTCGCGACGGGCACACGAGCCGCGCTGCCGCCGCTCGCCGGGCTCGCCGAGGTGCGGCCCTGGACGAGCCGGGAGGCGACGAGTTCGCAGAGCGTGCCGGGGCGGCTCGTCGTCGTCGGCGGGGGAGTGGTCGCCGTCGAGATGGCCACGGCTTATCAGGCGCTGGGGTCTCAGGTGACGGTGCTGGTGCGGGGGGACGGGGGGCTGCTGCCGCGGATGGAGCCGTTCGCCGGGGAGCTGGTCGCGGAGGCGCTGCGGGAGGCGGGGGCGGAGATCCGGACGGGGGTGAGCGTCTCGGCGGTGAGCCGGGAGGAGGACGGCGCCGTGTGGGTCACCCTCGACACCGGGGACCTGATCGAGGCGGACGAGATCCTCTTCGCGACGGGCCGGGCGCCCCGGACCGAGGACCTCGGGCTGGAGACGGTCGGCCTGGCGCCGGGTTCCTGGCTGTCGGTGGACGACACCCTCCAGGTCACCGGCACGGACTGGCTCTACGCCGTGGGCGACGTCAACCACCGCGCCCTCCTCACCCACCAGGGCAAGTACCAGGCCCGCATCGCCGGCGCCGCCATCGCGGCTCGCGTCTCCGACACCCCCCTCGGCTCCGCCCACCACGCCACCGCCGACCACCACGCCGTCCCCCAGGTCGTCTTCACCGACCCCGAGGCGGCGTCGGCGGGCCTGACCCTGTCCGAGGCGGAGTCCGCCGGCCACCGCGTCCGCGCCGTGGACGTCGAGTTCTCCTCCGTCGCCGGGGCCGGACTGTACGCCGAGGGGTACAAGGGGCGTGCGCGGATGGTGGTCGACCTGGAGGCGGAGATCCTCCGGGGGGTGACCTTCGTCGGCCCCGGCGTGGGGGAACTGATCCACTCGGCCACCATCGCCGTCGCAGGGCGCGTGCCGATCGACCAGTTGTGGCATGCGGTGCCCGCCTATCCGACGATCAGCGAGGTGTGGCTGCGGTTGCTGGAGGCATACCGGGACAAGTAGGGGGCACATGGGAGGGGTCGGCCCCAAGGGGTGCCCAAGGGGTGTCTCTCCTCGGGGGAGGTCTCCCCTCACGCCAACTCGAACCCCAGCCCCTGCGCGGCGTCCGCCGGCGTGGGCTGCGCCCACCTCTCCGCCAGGACCTCGTTGGCCGTCAGGGACCTCAGCTCGGCCCGGTCCAGGTACAGCATTCCGTCCAGGTGGTCCGTCTCGTGCTGGACGATACGGGCGGGCCAGCCGGAGAAGAGTTCGTCGACGGGCCGGCCGGACTCGTCCTCGCCCTTGAGGTGGACCTCTGTGTGCCGGGCGACCACCGCCTGGTAGCCCGGCACGCTCAGGCAGCCCTCGTAGAAGGCGGCCCGCGCGGCCCCCACCCCGGTGTACGCCGGGTTGATCAGGACCCGGAACGGCTGGGGCGTGCGGGCGCGGGCGGACTGGATCTCGGGCGGGACCGTCGCGGGGTCTTCGAGGACCGCGATACGGAGGGGGACGCCGACCTGGGGGGCGGCGAGGCCGACGCCGGGGGCGGTGTGCATGGTGGTGCGGAGGGCGTCGATGAAGCGGGCGAGGAGGGCGGGGGAGAGCTGGCCCTCGTAGGGGAGTGCGGCTGTGCGCAGGACCGGGTCTCCGGCGGAGACGATCCGCAAGGGGCCGTCCGTGGAGAGGAGTTGCTCGATCCGGTCGGTGAGGACGGTGTTCGGGGATGGCATTGGGTCAGGATGCCACGGCCCGCATATCTGTGTGACGCAGGTCACTCAAGCTGCCGGGAACTCGACCACCCCTCTCCCCGACTACTGGACCGCAACGCCTGACCGCCCCGTCCCCAGCCCACGGAGAGCCCCCGCCGATGTCCACCGCTCCCCCGACCACCACGGACGACGCCGCGAGAACCGAGCCGGCGTCGAAGAAGCGAGGCCCTTGGGCGCCCCTGCGCCCCCTCGCCCTGCGGCTGCACTTCTACGCCGGAATCCTGGTCGCCCCCTTCCTGCTCGTCTCCGCGCTCACGGGGGTGCTGTACGCCGCCTCGTTCCAGGTGGAGAAAGCGGTGTACGACCACGAACTCACCGTCCCCGTCGGCGACACGAAGCTCCCCATATCGCGCCAGGTCGAGGCGGCCAGGAAGGCGCACCCGGAGGGAACGGTCTCGGCGGTGCGCCCCTCCCCGCAGGACGGCGCGACGACCCGGGTGCTGCTGTCCGGGGTGCGGGGCGTCGCCCCCACGCACACCCTCGCCGTGTTCGTGGACCCCTACACCGCGGAGGTCCGCGGCGCTCTGGAGCAGTACGGCTCGACCGGCGCCCTCCCCGTCCGCACGTGGATCAGCGAGTTCCACCGCAGCCTGCACCTCGGCGAGAACGGCCGCCTGTACAGCGAGTTCGCGGCGAGCTGGCTGTGGGTGATCTCGCTGGCCGGTGTCGCGCTGTGGTTCTCGCGCCGCCGGGCGCTGCGCAAGGTGCGCGGCACCACCGGCCGTCGGCGTGTCCTCGGCCTGCACGGCACCCTCGGTGTCTGGGTGGCCCTCGGCTTCGTGTTCCTCTCCGCCACCGGCCTCACCTGGTCCACGTACGCGGGCGAGAGCGTGACGGAGCTGCGGACCTCCCTCGGTCAGAGCACCCCCTCCGTGTCGTCGGCGGTCTCCGGCGGCGAGCACTCCGGCCACGGCTCCGCCTCCTCGGCCGGCGGCACCGGTGAGCACGGCGTCGGCCTCGACAAGGTCCTCGCGGCGGCGCGGGCCGAGAACCTCGGCGACCCCGTCGAGATCGTGCCCCCGGCGGACGCGGAGTCCGCCTACGTCGTGCGCCAGATCCAGCGCAGTTGGCCGGAGAAGCAGGACGCGGTGGCCGTGAACCCGGCGACGGGCGAGGTCACCGACACGGTCCGGTTCGCGGACTACCCGGTGCTCGCGAAGCTGACCCGCTGGGGCATCGACCTGCACACCGGGACCCTGTTCGGCCTGGCCAACCAGATCGCCCTGATGCTGCTGGCGATCGCCCTGATCGTGATGATCGTCTGGGGCTACCGGATGTGGTGGCAGCGCGGTCGGGGCAGTGCCTTCGGGCGGCCGATCCCGAGGGGCGCGTGGGCGGAGGTCCCGCCGTACGTGCTGGTACCGGCGATGGCGGCGGTGGCCGCGCTCGGCTACTTCGTGCCGCTGCTCGGCATCCCGCTGGCCGCGTTCGTCGTGGTGGACGTGGTGCTGGGGGAGATCGCGCACCGGAGGAAGAAGACCGCGGCGGTCTGAGGCGAGGCGTGCGCGGGGCCCGGTTCCGGGGCAGGGTCCGGGCCCTGTCCGTCGTCCACGCCCCGCGCTCATGTCCGCGCGGCCGTCTGCGCCGTGAGTTCCGCGTTCGCCCGCTGTGTCACCAGGGCGAGGACGCGGCCCGTCGTCGTCAGGTCCTCCTCGGGGATGCCGGCGTAGATCCGGGCCGACGCCTCGGCGATCTCGGCGGTGGCCGTCGTGTAGAGGGCGCGGCCGGCGGGGGAGAGGGTCAGGTGCCCGGTGGCGTCCTGGTCGAGGTGTCCCCTGGCGGTGAGGGAGGTGACGGTCTCGCGGTACTGGACGGGGTCGCCCTTGAGGGCGTCGGTGAGTCGGCCCGTCAGCTCCTGTGCGGTGAGGGGGCTGTCGGCGGTGTGGGCCGCGCGCAGGGCGAGGTGGTCGAGGAAGGCGAGGCGGTGTCGGCCGAGGACGCGCTCGGCGACCGCGCGGCCGGCGTGGTGGGCGAGGCCGATCGTGCGGCCGTCGGTGGTGGTCATGACTTCTCCCGGGTGGTGGTGTCGGTTCGGGGGTCGCCGGAACGGGTGAGGGGGCGCTCCTCCGGGGACGGCTCGGAGTCCGCCCCCTGCGGAGCCGCCGTGAGCCCCTCCAGAGATGCCGTCAGCGACGCCTCCACCGGCGTCAGCAACGGCGTCTCCAGCAGGGCCCGCAGCTCGGCCGCGAACACCCCCGCCCGCTCGCTGTGCTGCCCCCCGAGAGGCGCGAGCATCTGGTCAAGGAGGGTCTGGACGACGCCGATCGCGCGGCCGGTGACGGCGCAGCCCTCGGGGGTGAGGGTGAGGCGCATGGCGCGCGGGTCCTGGGGGTCCTTCTCGCGGGCGAGGAGTCCGGCGGACTCCAGGGCGCGGGCGAGCTTGGACACGTAGAGCGCTTCGAGGCCGGTGCGGTCGGCGAGTTGGCGCTGACTGGGGGTGAGGCCCGTGCGGTGCATGCCGTGCAGGGAGGCCAGGACGACGTACTGCGCGTGGGTGAGGCCGTGCGGGGTCAGTGCCCTGTCGACCGCGACGCGCCACTTGTTGGCGAGGCGCCAGACCAGGTGGCCGTGCGTCGCCTTCTCGTCTCCTGTGCTCATGCCTCAATACTGTACATGGCTACTATGTCCATGGCTACTATTTTCTCGAACTCCCTCGCGAACCCCGTCCGGAACCTCCCCGCGCATCCCGCCCGGCCCCTCCGGACGGCAGACGCGGCCCCGCCCACAGGTCTAGGTTGTGCCCCATGAGCAACCTTGATCGGGCCCCGGCACCCGCCCTCTGCGGCGGCCGGGGATTCGTCGTGGCGGAACCGGTCCGCGAACTCCTCACCCCCCGCCGGGTCCAGCTCGGCGGCTCGACCGAAGTCCGCCGCCTGCTGCCGAACCTGGGCCGCAGGATGGTCGGCGCCTGGTGCTTCGTCGACCACTACGGCCCCGACGACATCGCCGGCGAACCCGGCATGCAGGTCCCCCCGCACCCCCACATGGGCCTCCAGACCGTCAGCTGGCTGCACGACGGCGAGGTCCTGCACCGCGACTCCACTGGCAGCCTCCAGGAGATCCGCCCCCGTGAACTGGGCCTCATGACCTCGGGCCGCGCCATCAGTCACTCCGAGGAGAGCCCCCGCGACCACGCCCGCGTCCTGCACGGCGCCCAGCTGTGGGTGGCCCTCCCCGACAGTCACCGCCACACGGAACCCCGCTTCGAGCACCACGCGACGCTCCCCGAGGTGACCGCCCCCGGCCTCACCGCGACCCTGATCCTCGGCACCCTCGACGGCGCCACCTCCCCGGGCTCCGCCTACACCCCGATCACCGGCGCCGACCTCACCCTGGCCGAGGGGACGGACGTCCGCCTCCCCCTCGAACCGGACTTCGAGTACGCCGTCCTCGCCATGTCGGGCGAGACCCACGTCGACGGCGTCCCCGTCCGGCCCGGCTCCATGCTCTACCTCGGCTGCGGACGCACCGAACTCCCCCTGCGCGCGGCCACCGACGCGAGCGTCATGCTGCTGGGCGGCGAGCCCTTCGAGGAAGAACTCGTCATGTTCTGGAACTGGATCGGACGCTCCCAGGCGGAGATCGAGCAGGCCCGCGCCGACTGGACGACCGGCACCCGCTTCGGCGAGGTCAAGGGCTACGACGGCGACCGGCTGCCCGCGCCCGAACTCCCCGCCACGCCCTTGAAGCCCCGGGGGAGAACGCGTTGACCCGCTGAGCCGCCTCAGCGGTTCACCCGTCGGCGGCCCGTTCGGGGACGAGCCCCAGCGCGTACGTGGCGTCCCGGAGGAGGGACTCGGTGACACGTACGCCGGTGAGGCGTTCGGCCAGGGCGAAGGCCGCCGCCTTCGGATCGGCGTCCGGGGCGGCCTCGTCGTCGTAGTCGCCTTCGGGTGTCACGGGGAAGCCGGCGTCCCGCAGCAGGGGGACCAGTTCGTCGGGGGTGCTGCCATCGCGTCGCGCGGCGCTTTCGAACGTGGTGCGCGGCACACCGTCCTCGTACCAGTCGAAGAAGTGCATGGGTTTGCCGCCGTTGGTCGAGTGCGCCACGACCCGGCCGTCCTCCGAGAGCGTCTTCATGCACGGCTTTGTGATCCCCAGGCCGCTGTCGAAGCCGAGGACGAGTGTCCAGTCACCGCCCTCGCCCCGGACGGTGAAGGCGCCGGCGACGTAGGACTCGTCCCAGTAGTCGTCACCCGTCTCGTCGCGGGCGGTGTGATGCGCCTCGATCAGCCCGGCCGTGCCCTCACCGGTGCCGCGCGGCTCCGTCTCCATCGCGCGCAGCACCTCGTGCGGAGGGCGACGCCGGATCAGCGTCAGCGTGTATCCCACCTCTGTCATCAGCCGGAAGACCGGCGAGGAACGTATCCAGGCGTAGTCGTGCGCGGTTGCCGAGTTCATACCGTGGAGTGTGCCCGACGCCTCTGACAACGCCCGGACAGCAGCCGGACGCTCCCGCGCCGAAGGCGAACCCGAACGTACAGAACCTGAACTCCCGTATAAGGAAAGCGTGATGGGCCGGTGGCCCGCAGGGTGACTCGGTAGGCTCTTTCGGCGTGGTGGAGAAGATCCGTCTCGCGGACGTCGAGCACGTACCGACGGACGAACTGGTGCCCCTGATCAGCGACCGGTTCGACAACCTGGTCACCGTGGCGATCGCGGAGGCCGTCAGCGGGTACGTCCCGCAGCGCACCCGGCGGCTGCTGCGCAAGGCGGAGTGGCGGCAGGACTGGCAGGACGCGCTGCTGTGCGCGGACGGCGAACTCCAGGTCGCCACCGAGCGCATGCGGTACGCGCGTGACCCGAGACTGGAGACCACCGAGCACCGGCTGCGCCGGGTGCGGGTGCGCCGCAACGAGGCGAGCGTGCTGGTCAAGAAGCTGCGCCGGCACGACTTCCTGGGCAGCGTCGAGCGCAGGGCGGGCACCGACTCCCGGCTCACCGCGCAGGGCTGGCTGCGGGCCGCGTTCCCCGAGGAGTACACCGGCCTCCTCGCGCGCGAGCGCGCCCGCCTCGGCGTCGGTGTGGAGGCCGGGGAGCCGTCGTTCCGGGACGTCCACGAACAGATCGAGTACGCCTGCGCCCACGGCCTGCTCACCGCGCCCCGCACCCCCGAGGTCGACGTCCTGCTCGCCGCCGCCGACGCCGTCGTCCGCCACGCCGCCGCCGACGACGCGAAGGACCAGGAGGGGCGCAACGCCGCGCTGCGGCATCCGCTGCTGCTCGGGCGGTGGGAGAACGCGCTGCGGGAGCTGGGCCGGATGACGGCGGTGCGGGCGCGCGCCGAGACACCGCACGCGCTGGGGGTGCTGCCGGACGACTTCTACGCGCTGCCTCGCCCGGAGGCGACCGGCGTGCTCAACGCCCGCCGCTTCCTCGCCGCCCTCCAGCAGCGGCGGCTCGAATACAAGCGCTACGTCCGCCAGCTCACCCAGGTGCTGCGCGAGCGGAACCGGGAGAACCCGTACGTCGTGGCGGCGGCCGAGGCGAAGGCGGGCGCCAGCGCCCTCCTGGCCGCCCGGTACCCGGACGAGTACGCGTACGTCCTCGCCGCGCTCGCGCCCTACGAGGAGCGCGACGGAGCGCTGCCCCTGGCGCTCGTCTCCAGCCCCCGGCGGGCCGAGTTGAAGCGGGAGGTCCTGGCGGCGCTGGCCGACGGGACGTGGACCCCGTCCGGGTGAATCCCGCCGGGACGGGAACTGGGTTCGCGCGCACGGGAGTTCGAGAAGTGTGCGGTCATTCCCCCATGGTCGACTTGCGGTGATTTGTCCGAAACATAGGCTTTGTTATGTCATCCCCTCTCAAGGAGCTGATTTCCATGGGTATGGAACGCACGTTGCCGACCGAACTGACCGTCCAGGTGGACCACCTGGTGGACGCGCCCGAACAGGACGGCGTCTACCAGGACAGCGCCGAATGCGCGGCCCTCCTTCTCGTCGGCGGTCTGCTGCTGCTGTCACCGCCGACCCCCCGCCCGAAGCTGCCGGCGAAGAGCTGAGGGGAGCCGCGTTGGCAGAGCAGGCCCAGGAAGCGGTCCCCCTGCACACTGCGGTCGCCGACGCGGCAACCGGGGTCACCCTCGCCCTGCGCGAGGGTGGCCCTTACGCCGTGTCCCGCGTCCTGCGCCCCGAAGACCCCCTGACCCCGGCCGCCGTCCGCGTGCTGGGCGCCGACACCCTCGTCCCCTACAGCCTGGGCCGCGGCCCGGCCGACGACGACGGTCCGCTCGTCCGGCGGGCGCTCGCCGCCTACCCGCCGACCGAGGGCTCCGCCGTCTCCGCGTGGAGCCACCACGGTCTCGCCGAGGCGGCGCGCACACTGCTGCCCGGACCCTGGCCCCAGGGCGGGGCGCCCGACACGGACTGGACGGCGCGCGAACCCTGGCCGAGGCTCTCCTACCAGGTGTCCCAGCTCGCCGCGCTCGCCGCGCCCGGACTCGCGCCGGACCTGGAGGAACGGCTAGCCGAGCGGAGCGTCGACCTGGCGCGGCGGTTCGTGCGCGCGGTGCGGCGGCGCGACTGGCTCCAGGCGGCGCCC
>NZ_JBTYMC010000246.1:0-10053 GCF_054880855.1 Streptomyces sp. S6
GGCCCGCCAGGAAGCGGGAGGGGCGGCGGCTGGGGCGGCCTCCGGGGGAGCGGGCGAGCGCCCAGGAGACGTGCAGCCGCTCGCGCGCGCGGGTCACCCCGACGTAGAGCAGCCGCCGCTCCTCCTCGATCTGCTCGTCGGTGCGGGCGTAGGTGATCGGCATCATGCCCTCGGCGACGCCGACCAGGAAGACGACGTCCCACTCCAGGCCCTTGGCGGAGTGCAGGGAGGCGAGGGTGACGCCCTGGACGGTCGGGGCGTGCTGGGCGTTCATCCGCTCGTCGAGTTCGGCGATCAGGTCGGCGAGCGTGGCGTCCGGTTTGGCGGCGGTGAAGTCGCGGGCGAGGTGGACCAGCGCGGCCAGGGACTCCCAGCGCTCTCTGACGGCCCCGGAGCCCGCCGGGGGCGCGGGAGTCCAGCCCTCGCCGGAGAGGACGGCACGTACCTGTGAGGGCAGGTCCACGGCGTCGTCGAGCGCGGTGTCGTTGCCGCCGAAGCGGGCGGCGGCGCGCAGGGAGGCGGTCGCCTTGCGGATCTCGGGGCGGTCGAAGAACCGCTCGGCGCCGCGCAGCTGGTAGGGGATGCCGGCGTCGGCGAGGGCCTGTTCGTAGGTCTCGGACTGGGAGTTGGTACGGAACAGGATCGCGATCTCTGCGGCTGGGACACCGGCGGCGATGAGGTCGCGGATGCGGCGGGCGGCGCCCTCGGCCTCGTCGGGTTCGTCCGTGTACTCGGTATAGGCCGGTTCGGGGCCGGGCGCGCGCTGGGAGATCAGCTCCAGGCGGTGGTCGGCGGCCCGGCCGCTGGCCTGGGCGAGGAGGCCGTTGGCGAGGTGGACGACCTGGGGGGTGGAGCGGTAGTCGCGGACCAGCTTGACGACGGTCGCGCCGGGGTGGCGGGTGCGGAAGTCGAGGAGGTGGTCGGGGGTGGCGCCGGTGAAGGAGTAGATCGTCTGGCTGGCGTCGCCGACGACGCACAGGTCGTCCCGGTCGCCGAGCCACAGCTCCAGGAGGCGCTGTTGCAGGGGGCTGACGTCCTGGTACTCGTCGACCACGAAGTGCTGGTACTGGGCGCGGACCTGGTCGGCGATGTCCCGGCGGTCCTGGAGGACGGCGACGGTCAGCAGCAGGACGTCCTCGAAGTCGATGACGCCGCGCTCGCGTTTGAGGTTCTCGTAGGCGGCGTAGAGCTGGGCCAGTTCGGCGGGGTCGCGGGGGGCGTCGCGGCCGGCCTTGACGACGGCGAGCGCGTAGTCGGCGGGGACGGTCTGGGTGACCTTGCACCACTCGATCTCGGCCGTCGCGTCCCGCAGTTCGCCGCGGTCCAGGCGCAGCCCGCAGGAGACGGCCGCGTCGGCGACGAGCTGGAACTTGCGGTCGACGAGGCGAGGCAGGGCGCCGCCGATCGCCTTCGGCCAGAAGTACTGGAGCTGGCGCAGGGCCGCGGAGTGGAACGTCCGCGCCTGGACGCCCTGGGCGCCGAGCTGGCGCAGCCGGCCGCGCATCTCGCCCGCCGCACGGTTGGTGAACGTGACGGCGAGGACGCTGGAGGGCTGGAGGATGCCCGCGCGGACCCCGTAGGCGATGCGGTGGGTGATCGCCCTGGTCTTGCCGGTGCCCGCCCCGGCCAGCACGCACACCGGGCCGCGCAGGGTGGTCGCCACCTCGCGCTGCTCGGGGTCCAGCCCTTCGAGCACCGCGTCGGCCGATTCCGGTGCCTGCGGGAAGAGAGGGGAAGGCGTTGCTGCTGTCACACCGCCATGCTGCCAGGTCCGCGGAGAAGGGCGGGAAAGTTATCCACAGGGGTGACCCGATTGTCGTACCGCTGCGGCGGACGTCACGTACGGGTGACGGGGAGGGCGGGAATGGTGGCGGATTCCCTTGCGTTTGCCCCTCTGCGAGGACGCATCCCCGACCCGCCGAAGGAGCACGAGAGACATGCCGGGCACTGTGACGATGTACAGCACCACGTGGTGCGGCTACTGCCAGCGGCTGAAGAAGCAGCTGGACCGTGAAGGCATCGGGTACACCGAGATCAACATCGAGCACGACCCGGCCTCCGCGGCCTTCGTCGAGAAGGCGAACGGCGGCAACCAGACCGTCCCGACCGTGCAGGTGATTCCCTCCGACGGTGGCCCTGAGGTCGTCATGACGAACCCGAGCCTCGCCCAGGTGAAGCAGGCGCTGGGGGCCTGACCCTCGCGCGACGCAACCCCCGACCGGCCTGACGCTGATCGGGGGTTCTGTGTGCCCCGACGGCAGGACGAGGCCCGCTCTCAGAGCGTGAGCACAGGCCGCGTGGAGAAGTCCTCGCAGAGGTCTTCGCCGTCCGGGCCGTACACGAACTCGGCCATGACCGGGTTGCGGTTGGCGGTGGCCAGCGGCAGCCATGCGAGGAGGTGGCCGTAGCCGCCGCACACCGACTCGCCGCCGTCTCCGCCGTGGACCGCGGTGGCTTCGCTCGTCAGTTCCGTGCGGTAGGTGTCGTAGGCGATGCGCAGGCCGAAGGCGCTCAGCCGGTTCTGCGGGCCTGTGCGGTCCCCGTAGGGGATGCGGTCGAGGGGGCAGTCGTTCCCCCACCGGAACAGCGTTTCCGCCCCGGCTCCGCAGGCGTGCTCCCACTCGTCGGGGCTCGGCATCCGCAGGCCGCGAGCCGCGAGAACAGCCGGCATGTCGGCTGGCGGCTCGGTCAGGTTCTCGTCCTCCACAGCCATGAGCACCGTGGCCAGGACGACGCTCCGGCGCGGGCTGAGCATCTGCGCGAGGTAGGACCGCAGGTCAGGTCCGTGGCCGAAGCCCTGTTCCAGGCTCTCGGCGTAGTCGGCGGTCTGCTGCGGAGTCGGTTGCCAGCGGTCCAGGTCGAAGCCGAGGGACACCGCCCCTCCGGGTATCAGAGCGAACTCCTGCCCGTTGCGCTCGATCCGGACGCGATGCAGCGGGGCACCGAGGTGCTCCACGGTCTCGATGAGGGTCACCCGGCCGTCCACCGAGCCGGCGGCCTCCTCGGCGACGCGGCGTGCGGCAGACAGTTCGAAGGACCGCCACTGGTCGAGAGTGAGTTCAGCGAGAGGCATGGACCGGAGTGTGGCACGCGGGTCTGACATCGCTCGCGAAACAGAAGATCGGCACGTACGCGCGCGAGAGGGGCGGCTCCCGGTGGCGGTTTCCGGGAGCCGCCCCTCTCGCGTGCTCGGTTCAGATGAAGGTGCGGGTCGGGAGCGGCTTGCCGTACCAGAGTTCGATGAGACGGGCCGCGATGGAGATGCCGTAGGGCGGCAGGACCTCGCCGGACTCGAAGGCGGCGCCCAGTTCGTCGCGGGAGAACCAGCGGGCCTCGTGGATCTCGTCGCCGTCGACGTCGATGCCGGTGGACGTGGCGTGCGCGAGGAAGCCGAGCATCAGGCTGGACGGGAAGGGCCAGGGCTGGCTGGCGACGTACTCGACGCGGCCGACGGTGACGCCGACCTCCTCGAAGACCTCGCGGCGCACGGACGTCTCGATGGACTCACCGGGCTCGACGAACCCGGCGAGCGTCGAGAAACGCCCCTCGGGCCAGTGGACCTGACGGCCCAGCAGGAGGCGGTCCTCGTCGTCCGTGACGGCCATGATGACGGCCGGGTCGGTGCGCGGGTAGTGCTCCGCACCGCAGGCCGGGCAGCGGCGGATGTGCCCGGCGGCGGCGATGACGGTGCGTTCGCCGCAGCGGGAGCAGAAGCGGTGGGTGCGCTGCCAGTTCTCCAGGCCGACCGCGTGGACCATCAGGCCGACGTCCCGCGCGGACAGCAGCAGACCCGCCTCGCGCAGGCCCGCCGGGCGCGCGGACTGGTCGATGCGGCCGGGCAGGGCGTCCTTCTGGAGGGCGAAGTAGCTGACGCCGTCCTCGTCGGTGCCCAGGAAGTAGCGGTGCGCCTCGGTGAGGGGTGCCTCGAAGGAGGGCGTCATGACGAGTTCGGTCCGCCCGTCGGGCGTCTCGTCGATGAGGACCTGTCCGCCGGAGACCACGAAACAGCGGGTGGTGGGGTGGCTCCACGCCGCGGCGAGCCATGCCTCGTCGAGCCGGTGGTGGGCGGCGCGGTCGATGCCGCTGGGTGCGGTGAGCGACACGGGCCGGTCGGCGTTCGGGTCGGTCCAGGTGGTCACGGGTACTTCCAACTCCCCCGGTGCAGCGGTTGGTTCGGCGGGACGTACGGAGGGTGCGGGTGGATCTCAGGGGGCATGACGCCAGGTGCGCGCGAGGTCGTCCCACAGGTGGGCGGTGGTCTCGACGCCCTTGAGGAGCAGGCCGAGTTCGACCTTCTCGTTCGGCGCGTGCCAGCCGTCGGAGGGGACGGAGATGCCCAGGAACAGCACCGGGGCGCCGAGGACCTCCTGGAGGTCGGCGGCGGGCCCGGAGCCTCCCTCGCGGGTGAAGCGGACCGGCTGTTCGAAGGCGAGCCCCATCGCGCGGACGACGGACCGCAGCGCGGGGTGGCCGAGCGGGGTCAGGCACGGGCGCGTGGCGGGGCTGAAGTCGATCTCGCAGCGGATCCCGGCGGGCACCCGATCGGCCACCCACGCACGGACGGCCTTCTCGACGGCGTCGGGGTCCTGTCCGGCGACGAGCCGGAACGACAGCTTCACGAAGGCGGACGCCGGGACGATCGTCTTGCTGCCGGCGCCCTGGTAGCCGCCGCCGATGCCGTTGACCTCGGCGGTCGGGCGTGCCCAGACGCGCTCCAGGGTGCTGTACCCGGCCTCCCCCTGGGCGGCGTGGGAGTGCGCGGTGCGCAGCCAGCGGGCCTCGTCGAAGGGGAGTTCGGCGAAGAGGGCGCGCTCCTCGTCGGTGAGGTCGACGACGCCGTCGTAGAAGCCGGGGATCGCCACGCGCGCGTGGCTGTCGTGCAGGGCGGCGACCAGGCGGGCGACCTCGGTGGCGGGGTTGGGGACGGCGCCGCCGAAGGAGCCGGAGTGGATGTCCTGGTCGGGGCCGTGCAGGCGGATCTCGCAGTCGGTGAGGCCGCGCATGCCGGTGCAGACGGTGGGGGTGTCCTCGGCCCACATGCCGGTGTCGGAGACGATCACCGCGTCGGCGGCGAGCCGGTCCGCGTTCGCCTCGACCAGGGCCCGGAAGTTCGGGGAGCTGGACTCCTCCTCGCCCTCGATCAGCAGCTTGAGGTGGACGGCCGGGGTGGTGCGGCCGGTCGCGGCGAGGTGCGCGCGCACGCCCAGGGTGTGGAAGAACACCTGGCCCTTGTCGTCGGCCGCCCCGCGCGCGTAGAGGCGCTCGCCCCTGATGACGGGGTCGAAGGGGTCGGTGTCCCAGCCGTCCTCGCGGGCGGCGGGCTGCACGTCGTGATGGCCGTAGACGAGGACCGTGGGTGCCTCGGGGTCGTCCGAGGGCCATTCCGCGTAGACGGCGGGGGCGCCGGGGGTGGGCCAGACCTCGACGACGGGGAAGCCCGTCCGGGTCAGGGCGGCGGCCAGCCAGTCGGCACTGCGCAGGACGTCCGGTGCGTGCTGCGGCTGGGCGGAGACGGAGGGGATGCGCAGCCACTCGGCGAGATCAGCGAGGAAGGCGGCGCGGTGTTCCCCGATGTACGCGCGGACGGCGCTGACGTCACTGACGGCGCTGTCAATGGGCTGACTCATGTCGACGAGCCTATCCGCCCGCACCGACATCGTCGCCGGGCGCCCGTACCCCCGCGACCGGCTCGGCGGTGGCCTCCTGACCCCGCAGAATCCGCTCCAGAGCGGCTCTTGCGGGCAGTTCCGGGGGCCGGACGACGTCTCCGGTCCTCACGTAGAGGAACGCCGCTGTGACGGATTCCACGGGCACACCCTCCTGCTCGGCCCACGCCAGCCGGTACAGCGCGAGCTGCAAGGGGTCGGCGGTCCGCTCCCGGTGGGTCTTCCAGTCGACGATCTCGTACGACGCGCTCTCGCCGTCGCCCTCCTTGTAGACGGCGTCGATACGGCCCCGTACGACGCGGCCGGCGAGGGAGATCTGGAAGGGGGCTTCCACGCGGTGGGGTGTGCGGCGGGCGTAGTCGGTGCGCTCGAACGCCTCCTTGAGGGCCTCCAGGTCCTGTTCGTCGTCGATCTGCGCGTCCTCGGCGCCGGGGAGTTCCTCGGGCTCCAGGAGGGGCAGGGTGAGCGCCTCCCAGCGGGCCTCCACCCACGCGTGGAACCGCGTCCCCCGGCGCGCGGCCGGTTTCGGGGGCTGCGGCATCGGGCGGGCCAGTTCCTGCGCGAGGCCGTCCGGGTCGTCGGCGAGGCGCATGACCTGGGTGGCGGTGAGGACGGCCGGCAGGGGGACGTCGGTGACGGTCCGGCGCGCGCGCAGCAGTTCGCCGGTGAGGGCGTCGAGGTCGCGATCCCAGGAGGCGATGGTGCGGGCGTCCTCCGGGGTGAGGGGGGTGCTCTGGCGCGCGTGCGGGAGGTGAGGGGGGTGGGGGGTGTCCCCAGGGACGTCGTACGGGTCCGTTTCGTCGTACGGGGGCGTTTCGTCGTACAGGGGGTCGTACGGGTCGTCGTCGTCCGGGGGCGGGGGCCAGTCGGGGTCCTCGTGGGCGTGGGGGGCGTGGGTGGCGGTGGGGTTATCCAGGTGGGTGAGGACGGTGTCGGCGGCGGCTCGGCGGCGGCGCAGGGCGGTTTCGTCGAGGGGGAGCGGCCAGGCGTGGTCGGTGGTGGGATCCTGGAGGGTGGGGTTCTCCTCGCCGTCCTCGGGGGTGTCGGCCCACACCTCGATCTCTCCGTGTCCGGCGGCGCAGTGGTCGTGGAGGGCCGTCAGGAAGCCGGAGGGGCCGCGGGGCTTCTTCTGGGTGGGGCCCCACCAGTGGCCGGAGCCGAGCAGGAGGCTGCGGGGGCGGGTGAAGGTGACGTAGCCGAGGCGGAGTTCCTCGGTGTGCTGGTGGTCCTTCATGTCCTCGTGGAACGCCTTCATACCCTTGGCGTCCCAGCTCAGGACGTCCGGGAGGGTGTCGGCGTCGCCGCGCAGGGCGTGCGGGAGGACCTTGGCCTGGGTGGTCCACTTTTCGCGGCCCTTGGCGCTCGGGAAGGTGCCCTCGACGAGTCCGGGGACGGCGACGACGTCCCACTCCAGGCCCTTGGACTTGTGGGCGGTGAGCACCTTGACGGTGTTCTCGCCGCCGGGGAGGGCGTTGTCGAGGCCCTTCTCGTACTGGGCGGCGGTGCGCAGGAACGCGAGGAAGGCGAGGAGGGTGGCCTGGCCGTCGTGCGCGGTGAAGGACGCGGCGACGTCGAGGAAGTTCGACAGGGTCTCGCGGCGGCGGGCGGCCAGCGCGTGCGGGGACGCCGACAGTTCGACCTCCAGGCCGGTGACGGCGAGGACGCGGTGCAGGACGTCCATGAGCGGGTCGGACAGGGCGCGGCGCAGGTCGCGAAGTTCGGTGGCGAGGTAGGCGAAGCGCACGCGCGCGTCCGGCGAGAACGGGAGCGTGTCGTCGTCGCCCGTGCCGTCGAGGAAGGTGTCCAGGGCGTCCGCGAGGGATATCACCTCGGCCGGGTCGGTGCCCTCGACGGCGGCGGCGAGGCGTCGGTCGGGGTCGTTCTCGTCGTCCACGCGTGCGTGCGTCACGAGTCGGCGGGCCCGGCGGCCCAGGAGGGCGAGGTCGCGGGCGCCGATGCGCCAGCGGGGGCCGGTGAGGAGGCGGACCAGGGAGGCGTTGGCGCCGGGGTCCTGGAGGACCTCGCAGACGGCGACGAGGTCGGCGACCTCGGGGAGGTGCAGCAGCCCGGACAGGCCGACGACCTCCACGGGGACGTCGCGTGCGACGAGGGCGCCCTGGATCTCGGCGAAGTCGGTCGCCGTGCGGCACAGGACGGCGATCTCGCCGGGGGCCGTGCCGGTGTTGACCAGGTGGGCGATGGAGTCGGCGATCCAGTCCAGCTCCTCGGCGTGGGTGCGCAGGAGGGCGCAGCGGACCGTGCCGTCGCGTTCGGCGCCGGGGGCCGGGCGCAGGGCCTCCACGCCCGCGTGCATGGCGCGCAGGGGCTCGGCGAGGCCGTTGGCGAGGTCCAGCAGCCGGCCGCCGCTGCGGCGGTTCTCGCTGAGCGCCTGGCGGGTGGCGGGGCGGCCGTCGGCGTGCGGGAAGTGCTCGGGGAAGTCGTCGAGGTTGGCGACGGAGGCGCCGCGCCAGCCGTAGATGGCCTGGCAGGGGTCGCCGACGGCGGTGACGGGGTGGCCGGTGCCGCCGCCGAAGAGGCCGGCGAGGAGGATGCGCTGGGCGACGGAGGTGTCCTGGTACTCGTCGAGGAGGACCACCCGGAACTCCTCGCGCAGGACGCGGCCGACCTCGGGGACGCCGGCGAGCCGCGCGGAGAGGGCGATCTGGTCGCCGAAGTCGAGGAGGTCGCGGTCGCGTTTCGCGGTGCGGTAGCGGCGTACCAGGGCGGTGAGTTCGCGGCGCGCGGCGGCCGTCTCGGGGACCTTGCGCAGGTCGGCGTTGGTGAGTTTCGCGCCGTCCAGGGCCGTCAGCAGATCGGCGTCCCACGCGCGCAGGTCGTCGGGGGCGACGAGGTGTTCGGCGAGTTCGGCGTCGAGCGCGAGGAGGTCGGCGGTGAGGTCGGCGAAGGAGCGGGTGAGCGCCGGGTAGGGGCCGGGGGCCTCGCGCAGGACGCGCGCGGCGAGCTGGAAGCGGGTCGCGTCGGCGAGGAGGCGGGAGGTCGGCTCCAGGCCGAGGCGCAGGCCGTGGTCGGTCAGGAGGCGGCCCGCAAAGGAGTGGTACGTCGAGATGACGGGCTCGCCCGGGGGGTTGTCCGGGTCGACGGGGTCGGGGTCGGTGACTCCGGCCGCGACGAGGGCCTTGCGGACGCGCTCGGCGAGTTCTCCGGCCGCCTTGTTGGTGAACGTCAGGCCGAGGACCTGCTCCGGGGCGACCTGTCCGGTGCCGACCAGCCACACCACGCGCGCGGCCATCACGGTCGTCTTGCCCGAGCCCGCTCCGGCCACGATCACCTGCGGGGCGGGCGGCGCGGTGATGCAGGCCGTCTGCTCCGGGGTGAAGGGGATGCCGAGGAGCTCTTTGAGCTGCTCGGGGTCGGTGATGCGGGAGGACATGCGGGGAAGGCTAACGGGCGGCACTGACAACGGCGGCCACATGTCATGCCCACCACCTGCGCCTTCACTCCACCACATGCCGTCCTTCCGGCCGTGCGCTGCACGACGCGCGGAAGGCGCAGTGCGTGCAGTGCTGGCCCGCGTCGGGGGTGAACCGTTCGTCCAGGACCTTGCCCGCGGCCGTGGCCAGCAGGTCGCCGACCCACTCGCCGGACAGCGCCTCCTGGGCCTGCACCTTGGGGAGCGTCTCGCCGCCCGCGCGCTGTGCGGCGCCCTGGCGGAGCTGGACGAGTTCGGCGCCGCCCGGTTCGGGCCGCACACCGTCGAAGACCTCGTCGACGGCGCCCTCGCGCACGGCGAGCTGGTAGACGGCGAGCTGGGGGTGGCGGGCGACCTCGGCGGAGGTGGGGGCCTGTTTGCCGGTCTTGAAGTCGACGACGTAGGCGCGGCCGTCGGTGTCGGCCTCGACGCGGTCCATCTGGCCGCGGATGCGCACCTCGTAGTCGCCGGCCCCGAGGGTGACGTCGAAGTCGTGCTCGCTCGCCACAGGTGTGCGTCCCGCGCGGTCGAGCACGTGCCACTTCAGGAACCGTTCGAGTGCCACGCGCGCGTTGTGCTTCTCCTGCTCCGACTTCCAGGGCGCGTCGAAGGCGAGCGCGTTCCACACGGAGTCCAGGCGTTCCATGAGGACGTCGAGGTCGGCGGGGGTGCGCCCGGAGGCGACCTCGTCGGCGAGGACGTGTACGACGTTGCCGAAGCCCTGGGCGGCGGTCGCGGGCGCGTCGGCCTTCACCTCGCGGCCCAGGAACCACTGGAGGGCGCAGGTGTTGGCGAGCTGGTCGAGGGCGCTGCCGGACAGGACGACGGGCTGGTCGCGGTCGCGCAGCGGGACCTTGCTCTCGGTGCGGTCCCACATGCCCCACCAGCGGTAGGGGTGGGCGGCGGGGACCAGCGGGCGGCCGTCCTCGTCGGCGAGCGCGGCGAGGCGGGCGAGGC